>CAZXIP010000064.1:0-9399 GCA_964640755.1 uncultured Smithella sp.
GGTGGCGCGGAGCGCCGGAGGTGGTAGTTGTAGGGATTGCTCCCCGAGCAATCCGAAGCGTGTCCCCTACCCTCTCCAAATGGGGACAAAAATTCAACCCCTATTGACAGGCTTACGGCTAAATAGTAGGTTACACAAAATTTTTTAATGTTCACCGGCTTTTTCACCTGACGAGGATCATGTGCGAAACGAAGACGTTCTGGCAAGAATCCACATGGATGCCGTACTTTCGAATTTTGAAATCCTGACAAGGGAAGATGCGGAAGCGTTCTCGATTGCCCGGGGATGGGACGGCAGCATCTTGTTCATGGTCGGCATGAAAGGCCCGAGGGCCACCCTGGAAATGAAGAACGGCGCCGTCAGGGTTGGACCGGGAAAAGCAGGAAAGCCCGACATCATCCTGTTTTTTCCCACCGCAAGGATTCTCAATAACCTGTTTACCGGCACCGGTTCGGGGTTCCCGATTCCTTTAAAAGGTCTGCTCAAGGCCAAAGGGCTGAAAGTGTTCTCAAACCTTGGCAAAAGAATGGAGGCCATCCTGAAAGGCGCCAACCCTCCCCGTGAAATCAAGGCCAGACTTCTCATCAACACGGTGGGCAAAGCCATTGCCGCCATCGCCGCATCTGAACCCGAGTCACAAATCATTGCACGAAACCTCAGGGGAATTGCCGAAGTCAGGATCAAAGACGACGAGGCTGTCAATATCACTTTCGGCGGGCAGGATGTAACCGCCCGCAACGGTCGCGCGACAGATCCCGATCTTGTCATGGAATTTGCCACGAAGGATCTGTTCCTCGACATTGTGGATGACAAGGTGGATGTGTTTGCCGCTATCTGCCTCGAAGACATCCTGGTCGAGGGTGATCTCCATATGGGTGAGGTTGTCAATCTGTTTCTAGACAAGGTTGGAGTCTATCTGCAATAGGAGACAACAAGGCATGGCCTATACCTTTAAGCAATCCAAAGCGCTCTTTCAACGCGCCGCCAGGGTCATTCCCCAAGGCATTTACGGGCATTTCAACCCGTCCACAACCATTCCCGGATCCTATCCCTACTTCATTGCCAGGGCCAAGGGTCCCCGTTTCTGGGATGTGGACGGCAATGAATACATCGATTATGCCTGCGCATACGGCCCCATGATTCTCGGCTATGCCCACGACCGGATTGACGAGGCCTTTGCCGCACAGGCCAGGAAGGGAACGGCAACTATGCCGCCTTCCACCCTGATCATTGACCTGGCCGAAAAGATGGTGGAAGTCAACGACTGCGCCGATTGGACCGTGTTCGCCAAGAACGGCGCGGATACCATCTCATGGGCTCTTGTTCTGGCCCGCGGTTATAGGCGGCGGAATAAGATCGTACTGGCCCATGGAGGATACCACGGGACCCAGCCGTGGGCAGGCTCCAACCATACCGGCATTATTCCCGCTGACAGGGCTGATATCATCATGGTCCCCTGGGGGGATCTGGATGCCTTCCGGCAGGTTGTGGAGAATAATAAGGACCGGATCGCAGGAGCGATATTCACTCCTTACCATCACCCCGTCTTCGAGGAGCAGGTACTCCCTGCTGACGGATACTGGCAGGGCATGCGCCGGATCTGCGATGAAAATGAAATTGTGCTGATCATCGACGATGTGCGCGCCGGGTGGCGGCTGGATATAAAAGGCTCGGCCCATTATTTCGGTTTCAAGCCCGATCTTGCCTGTTACTGCAAGGCAATCGCCAACGGTTATCCCATTTCCGCCCTGGTCGGGACGGACAAAATGCGGATGGTCGCCTCAAAAGCCTTTCAGACCGGATCCTACTGGAACAATTCGCCGGAAATGGCGGCGGCCCTTGCCTGCATTGATGAAATGCAGAAAATAGATGCCGCTGGAATCTGCGATGCGCGCGGTTTGCAACTCCGCCTCGGTCTCGAAGAGTGCGCCGCCGCCCGCGGCCTCCAGTTCAAGATGTCCGGACCGAATGCCATCCCCTTCATGCATTTCATCAATGAAACAAATTTCAAGCGCGCCCAGCTCTTCTGCAAAGAATGCTCCCTGCATGGTGTATTTTTTTTCTGGCATCACAACATGTTTTTGAGCGCGGCCCATACCGAAAACGATATCCGAGAAACCATCGACGTGGCGGACCGGGCATTCAAGATCGTAAAAGAGCACTTCGGCGGGTAGTGGCAGAAATAAGGGGAACGATTCATTCCCCTGCTGTCAGCCTTTTTTCCCCAGAATTGACCAGTACAGCCTGACACCGCAGATTGTGAAATATTCAATCTCCTGGATTTTACAGCCTGAGCCTTCCACAAGGCCGGGATAGTTCCACACGGGATGGAAGACCGCCTCGGTAGTCAGGCTGTAAAAAGAAATGGCGAAATACCAGTTAAGTCTCTGCACGATTCCCCTCCACCCTGTTTTTTCCGGCAGGACGAATTCTCCCACAACAAAATACCCGCCGGGCTTAACGAGTTTTCCAAGGTGGTTTGCGACTTCGACCACCCTTGTCTCGGAAAAGACATTCAGAAAGAAGTTTGAGATGACCATGTCATACTGCCCTGTTTCAGTGATATTGAAAATATCATCATTGATCACTCGGATCTCGTTTGGCGGGTTCTCTTTCGCAATGCGCTTGCGGAATTGATTGATCATGGTTTCCGACAGGTCGACAGCCGTCACGTTGGCGCCGAGCTTGCTCGCTTCAATGGCCTCCGTTCCATGCCCGACCCCGGCAACGAGCACCCTGTCGCCGGGTTTAACATGCTTGAGCATCGCAGACTTGCATTTGGGTATTCGTCCCAGACTATACAGTCTTCCGGTTAATTCGTATTGAACCCCCACCAGCCAATACCCGTCTTTCATTGAGCGCTCCTTTTAATAGTTGCCTCTCTTTAGTGAGAAGGCATAACGATCTGCAACATTCTTTTCTGGTACAAAGTAAATGGAATGGATGGACAAGTCTTCCTCCAGAAAAAGTATATGAGGTGGCAATCTACGTGTCAAGAAGCTTTTGGCAAACCACAGGAATATTGACAGCAAAAAAATTTGATCCCGTTAGCTTGTTGCTCATTTTCGATTTTATCTTTCCCCGAAAAAGTGTATTCTATTTCCGACAAATCTAAACCGGTCATGGTTATGCCCGATCTTATGGAGGCATAGTGAAATGAAAAAACATCGTTTGGCATTCGTTCTCGTTCCCCTCATTATTTTATGCTCCGCTCTAACAGGCACAGCACAAATGGAGACTTATTCCGACTCTCTGGTCAACGCCAAGACCAACGCTGACGCGCCGGCAAACTGGATGGCTGCCTACGATGACATCGTAAAAATCTCCACGGCCGGTTCGGTTGGAACCAATCCCTACGGCCTGAAATACTACGGCGATCAGCTGATCGTTCGCACAGCCAGCACAGAACGGGCCTACAACGGCTATTACTGGCCTAACATACCGACAACCGCCGGGTCCCCCTATGCGGTGCGCGACGGCACAACCATCATGAGGTCCTGGGTCACGACAGGACATGAGATTACTTCTTTCGTGGACAGACAGAATCTGAACGCCAACACGATCGTCCGGGGGTTGGAAAAGGGAGCGGGTATGAGCAGCACGGGAACCCATGACGCCATCTTTGAAATGGCGGTGACCGTAGGCGATCATTACAATCCGCACTTGCTGCGCCCGACACGAAACCCCGACCCCGCTAAGTACAGCACCAATCCCGGGGAATACGGGACATATGGTAAATTTTCCCCCGGAGACACTCCCTTTCCCGCCGGCCCCGAGGAGGCGGGCATTGGAAGAAACGGGGATCCGGCAGCAGAAGCGGTTTATGCCAATTACAAGGCCGCATACGATGCCTGGGCAACACAATCCCATTCTGATCCTAATGTAAATTATCGTTTTCCCTGGACGGAGCTCGGTTATACCTATCACTGGGGGCAGGCTCCGAACGTTCCAACACAACTGTCGGAGGTGCAGGGGCTGTCCGAATTCATCCTGCTGGGCGGCACGGGAAATTCCGATCCGACCAAGACGCCGTCCGGCACGAACGAGGAAGGAAAAGTTGTTGTTGTCGGCATTTACGCGACCCAATCCTATATCTATACGAAAAATGACGGAACAAAATTGAGCAATGCAGCGGACGCGCAATACGGAAATGGCTTTGCCAGCTTCAACGTGACCGGTCCCTGCAATACGCTCTGGGCCGGCGCAGCCTTTCAGGTTGGCGCCCGCCGGGATACCGGCTCACCCCATACCATTACCGTCGGCACGGAGGGATTGATCGGCATCGGCACTATAGAAAATCCCGGTCAGGGTATCCTGATCTCGTCCCGTGATTATACGGTCACGAACACAGGTTCGATTACCGCAACTGCGGATACGAAAAAATTCAATATTGCCTCAACGGAAAACATCGCACTCCTGTTCAAGGGAGATGCTGCACCCTACAATCCCCAAAACCGTGAAATGAAGAACACACTCATCAATTCCGGTAGGATTACGGCCCCCGGGGCCAATGGAACCGCCGTGGCAGCCTGGTCTGGCGACACGGATATCATCAATTCCGGTACGATCACCGGAACCGGAACAGGCTACGCCATTAAAACCGGTGCCGGAAATGACACCGTGACCATCAATGGCGGTCTTGTCGACGGCAGCATAGACCTTGGAACAGGGGCAAACCGGTTCAACTTTACCTTGAATAAAGACACAGCCGCCTCCGCCCTGATCGTTAACGCGAACACGGTCACGCTTCAAGGCAACACGATTGCCGTAAACGTTGCCTCGACAGGCAGCAACGTTAGGAACAATGACTCGTTTCTAATCGTGGATGCAGTGCAGCCGATCCTCTACAACACAAAGCTGTCCATCCTCAATGACAGCGCCCTTCCGATGATCACCTTTTCCGACTGGCGTACCGCAGATAATCTAAAGCTTTACTTTGTGGCTGCACGTGACAACACCTTCTACACCATGCGGTCGGGCAATGCATCGCTGGGCTTTGTTCTCGACAGCCTGGCAAACACGGCAACAGGCGATATGGCCGCCGTCCTGGAGGATCTTGACTTTTCCGGCAATCCCCGCAATGCCCGGCAGATGGAACCCAATGTCAACAACGGACTGGTGCAGACGAGTTTCGGAACCGTCGGACAATACAACAACACCGTCCTGAACAGAATCGGACAGGTGCAGTCGTGCAGGACAGAAGACTTAAGCATGACTGGTGTCTCGACCTGCCACGAAACCGCCAAAAATACAGGCTGGGCACAGGGATTCGGCAGCTATCTTCACCAGGCAACGGGAACCAACAATGGTTATGAGGCAAATATATGGGGGATTTCAATCGGATATGACAGATTTCTTTATGAGAATATTATTGCGGGTTTCAGTTTCGGGTCTGCGCGAAACCACGTGACAACCCATGATGTGAACACCCGCAACGATGCCGACAGCTATCAGGGAAGCCTCTATGGCAGCCTGGCCAGAGACGCGTATTACATTGATGCCATCCTTTCGTTTGCCTATAACCGGTATGATGCATCAAGGCACATTGTTTTCGGCGGAATCAACCGCACGGCAAAAAGCAATTATGGCGGCTATCAGTATTCCGGTTATCTCGAAGGCGGTTATGCTTTCAACATCAGGGGAATCATCCTGACACCCTTGATGTCGCTCCAGGTGATGCGCCTGAATCTGGAGGACTATACGGAAACACAAGCCGGTGCCCTGAACCTGAAAGTGGACCGTCAGAGCTATAATCTCTTCCAGACAGGCCTGGGCATAAAAGTCGCCTACCCCATCCTGAAAAAGAACGTGAGAATAACACCTGAATTACATGCCAAATGTCTGTATGACTTTGCGGGAGACGCGCAAGAGATCACCTCATCGTTTACGGGGGGCGGCGCCTCTTTCGTCACAAAAGGGGTTGACCCGGCGCGCTCAAGTGGCAGCATTGGTGCAAAGTTGACCATAATGACCCCAATCAACTGGTCGGTATCGCTGAACTACGATTTTGAAACAAGACCGGATTTTTACGGCCATCATGGCTGGATCAACCTGCAATATGAGTTTTAAATCCATCGCCCCGCTGATATGCTCGAACGGTGATCATTCATTCTTAAAGATGCAGGCGTGTATGACATTGTCAGTAAATGTATTTCTGATCAAATTACATTCTTTCGGGAATACTGAAAAAGTCTGAGCTCAATATTAACATCTATCAAAGGGATTGAGGGCAGGTCATAATTCCCGGACGGTCGTGCCTATCGATAAGGTGGAAAAAACCTGAAAAGAACACGAAAAAATATTGACAAAATATACAAGTAACGTTACAAGAAATAAACAATCTCGTTACTTGTAACAAATAAAATAAATGAAAAAACAGTCAGATAGAATAAAAATTTGGCGAGAGAGGCAAAAAGCCGAAGGCAAAACCTCTATAACCGTCGTATTATCTCATGAGGCCCGGGCAACTCTCGCAGAGGAAAAAGAAAAGACCGGTGAGAACTATTCCGTCATCGTAGAAAAGGCTCTTCAAGCGCTGAAAAAAAAGAGCTACAGGCTGCCCGTTCAAAAACAATACAGGCGAGACGAAATCCCGGTTAATGTTTCTGCATGTTATCAAAAACCGGTCACTCCCGCCGTAAATCAAGAAAATGGAGGGCAACAGAAGATATTGATCGATGATCTGCTTCACTATCCGAACATCAAGGATCTCGAGTTGGAGCAGACATTAAAAAAAATGAGGGGGATTCACGATACCAAACTCAGGAAAGGACTTTTCAACAAGCTATTTAGCTTCTCCGCCGGTCCAAAAGGTCGCAAGAAGAAATGGTTTTAGTAGGAGCCTTGTGAAGTAAAGGTCGATATTGAACATTGAAATAATCGTTCAGTTACAACATACCAATAAATTACACACCATCTGGAAGCTTTGACCGCATCATTTTCCTTCGATTCAGCATTCGCCCATCTATCACAAAGGTGCCATCACCAATTGCGTGAATGGTTCGCTTCTCTTTACGGGATTTGTCGAGATAAGCAGCTACGGCTTCAAGGACGATGATGTTGTGTTTCTTGATGATATCGACAACTTTACATTCGATATTTGCCAGGCATTCCTTAATCAGGGGAGACCTGACATGCTTTCCCTTCACCGGAGTGAGTCCAAACTTTTCAAATTTGTCCGTGTCGGCACCCGAACACGTTCCCACGCCAACAATCTGATCAATCATGTCAACCGTAGGAATGGCAATTACGCATTCCCTGGATTTCCGAAGCGCTGCATAGGAAAAGTTCCATGGCCCTGTCGTTATGGCAAACTGCGGTGTGAAGTCCACTACCATGGTCCAGGAGATGGTCATGATATTGTTCTTTACGCAATCGTTTGTCGTCACAAGGACAACCGGTCCTGATTCCATCAGCGTGAATGCTTTACTAAGCTGTATCTTCTTCATGACCATACGCGCTTGCATGCATAAACTTCTTTTGTCTTGTTTTAATTTCCCACTTTCTGTATGCACGAGCCACTGGATATGAACCCGCGCTTTGCAGCACGGGCAATATCCATTTAATCACAAACCATGCGATGCGAACGGAAAACGTTACACCATTTCCTGCTTTCCTATCAGGCTGACTTATTCACCCGAAACAATCACCCTGTAAGTTCCGTAGATCCCCAAAATGTTCATGACATCCATATCAACGTGGTTGACCTTTGTAATACCGCCGTTTTTCTTTGCGGCATCGATACTGCAGTCCCCGACGGCGACCAGGCCAAGCACGCTCCTGCACTCCGCGACACCGGTCTTGGAAGAAACGCCGCTATTGCCGGTTGCTCCAAATGGCAATTTAACTCCCGTGTAAAGTCCGCCCATCGGTACCAACATCGCGCAACCCATAAGCATACCGACGGCACCGAGCACAAAAGCAAACCTTAACTTTTTCATAAGAACCTCCTTCATGATAGCTAACCTCCATCAATTGTTGATCCCGGCTTGTTATAGCGAAGGCTGTAAATACCGAGATTCCGGTACGATAATGCACTTTGTAACCGGACAAAGTTTAAGGTATCCGCCTTTGAATGTCAAACGGCAAATTTATTCCAACCAATCATCTGATTATCTGCGACATCAATATCGAATATAATCAACAACCTTACAGCATACTGCAGAGAATTAATCATCGTTCCGTTATGATCGCTATAGGGAATATCTTGATTGTGCATATTATTGACTGTTGTTTCTTTAATATTATTTTATCGGCGCGTGCTTTATCGGAAGCTATTTTTTATTCTCCCTCCACAGCAGCACAGCCAGTATGGCCGGGATGACAACCCCGAAGATACTCAACCAAACCGGAACTTGAAATCCTGCCGCAATGATCTCAACCTGAAAAATTAGTCTCAGTAGCTGCACTATGGATATGACCAGTAGAAGGATAACGACAATGGTTGTTACAGGCTTC
This sequence comes from uncultured Smithella sp., assembly GCA_964640755.1. Classification (GTDB taxonomy): domain Bacteria; phylum Desulfobacterota; class Syntrophia; order Syntrophales; family Smithellaceae; genus UBA8904. The sequence continues at coordinate 8,458 of CAZXIP010000064.1, forward strand.
ATGGCATTACTCCTTTCTTTGAAAAGAAAAGTTCAATGTGATACCAACACTTACTGAACTGGGATAAAAATCTTTTTTTATCACTGCCAAGCGGTCCTGATTTTCACCTTCTGAAGATCCTTCACCAGCATGGGCGGCAGATCCTCATTTGTCTTTTGTTCAACGAGAATGCCTTTTTCCGCGATCCAGACTTTTCCCGGCATTAAATCACCAAAGATAACTATATTTTTACTGCTCATCCGACAAGAATAGCTGATCCTCTCCGTTCTGACGCCATTGGTGGCACCCAACGCGCCAGAGATAGAATCACAAATGGTTCCATCATCCAGTTCAATCATAGATGCTGATGAAGAAGGACCTACGACTTTATCAGGTTCCGGCAGTGGTTGGGTAAGCTTGAGGACAAATCCTGCTGGTTTTTCAATGTCGGGTTTGGAGCCGCAGACAATGGTTGTTTTGTCCCGGGCAGTATAGCAAGGGTCAAAGATCTCATTGCCTATCATACATCGCCAGGCATCTGACCGTCGAATAATAGTGGAATTAGTCCAGCAGGAACCTTCTCGCTTTTCTGAAGGAATGGGTGGAACAAATTTTATAATCTTCGTTTTTGTAATTTTCTTTGATGAAGCGGCTTGAGAATTGACTGGAACGCATAAGATGATCAATATGAACATAAACACGGATAGACAAGCGTTCCATGATTTGAAATACAATTTAGTTCTCCTTAACTAGAATACCATCAAAATTGGGTTATGATTATATGGCAAACATCGACCAAGGTCAAAGAGAATAATACTCTCCATCCAAAAAGTAATGCATATTACCTTGCTCATTGATTTTGAAATAATCCTACAGTTGTTTATTGTTGATTGGCGACAGCTTCCAGGAAATTACGCGGATTTTCTGAAAAGACGCCAAAATTGTCCGGTGTGATAATAACCG
>CAZXIP010000065.1:0-9061 GCA_964640755.1 uncultured Smithella sp.
CAGACGGAGGATTATATTACAGGCAGGTTTGGTTAAGTATCTACTGGAGGGCTGATAATGGAAGAAAAGCGACACACCAGTTTGCACTATGAAAAAGAGCTGCAGGCGATCAAGGACGGCATTATTTATCTCGGGGCGCTGACTGAGACCGCCATCCGCAAAGCGATGAAGTCCCTGTCCGACCGTGATACGGAGCTCGCTCACGGGGTTATCCGGGACGACGATGAAATTGACCGATTGGACACCGATCTGGAAGAACGCTGCATTAAGATTTTGGCGCTGCGCCAGCCCACGGCGATTGATTTACGCTTTATCACAACCGCCATCAAAATTACCGGTCACCTGGAGCGCATCGGGGATATGGCTGTGAATATAGCCGAAAAGGTCATGCTGCTCAATGAAGAGCCGCAACTCAAGCCTTATATCGATCTGCCGCGTATGGCCGAACTGGTCGGAGGCATGATTAAAGATTCTCTGGATAGTTTTGTCAAAAGTGATCTGGAACAGGCGGAAAAAGTCCGGCGGGTGGAACAGGTAATTGATGACCTCAATGAGCAGATATTTCGGGAACTCCTGACATTCATGATGGAGGATTCCAAAAACATTCACCGGGCCCTGCTGGTCATGCAGGTCTCAAAAAATATGGAGCGGATTGCCGATCACGCCAAGGGAATCGCCGATATGGTCACCTACATGGTAACCGGTGAATGTGTGCGGCATCGGACCTGTAATATGCTGGAGTAAGGAGATCGTGTGAAGCGCAATCTGTTTCTCAAAATATTCTTTTCCTATCTGGTGATTATCAGTCTGTCTTTCTTTGTCCTGCATCTGCTGGTTAAAGATAAGGTAGATGAAATTATTACAGCCAGAATCGAACAGGAACTGATGCATTACGCCGAACTTGTCGATCTAAACACAGCGCAGACCATATCGGGACATCTTAGGATCATCAGCAAGATCTCACAGTCCCGCGTGACGCTCGTGAACGCGCAGGGTGTTGTCTTTGCCGATTCTGAAAAAGAAATCAGCGGGTTGGAGAACCATCTGTATCGTCCGGAGATCCAGAGTGCCAGATTGCGGGGAACCGGTAGAGCCGTCCGCTACAGCAGCACGCTGGGCGTGGATATGCTTTACGTGGCCGTCATCATTAAAGACAGAGAAAAAATCAGCGGCTATGTCCGCCTGGCCCGTCCGCTGCATGATGTCCGGCGCGCGGTTGAGCAGGTTTATCAGTCCATTTTTCTGGCCATGATCATCGGTGCAATCGTATCGTTATTGGTGGCCCTGTTTTTTGCCTGGCGCTTATCAGAGCCAATTCGAACCATGGAGGAATTTACGCAGAGACTGAGGCAGGGCCTCCCCGTGGGATTTCTCAGGCTGCAGACAACCGATGAAACAAAAACGCTGGCGGAAAATATCAATTATCTGGTCGAGGAGCTACAGGACAAGATCCAACTGGCCAACGAAGAAAAAAGTAAATTGATGACCGCCCTCACCAGCATCAACGAAGGGGTCCTGATCCTCAACCGGGAGGAGCGCATCGAATTTCTCAGCCCGTCGCTGGCCGGTATTCTTTCGGGACAGTACGAGGACTTTCTCGGCAAGACCCTTCTGGAATCTTTCCGCAATGTCGAGCTGCAAAACGCTTTTCAGAGCTTCAAGAATACAATGACCGGTGCGTCTAGGGAAATTGCTCTGGGAGGCGCCGATCCCGTCATTATGAATGTCAGCCTTTCCGAGGTTCAGGGGCTTCCGGGTGAAGAGAAGACCATGATTGTGTTTCATGATATAACGCGCCTGAAAAAACTCGAACGAATCCGGACGGATTTTGTTGCCAACGTTACGCATGAAATCCGCACGCCGCTTACCGCCATTATCGGTTATCTGGAAACGCTTCAGAATGGTGCGCTGGATCATCCGCAGGATGCAAAACGATTCATCGATATCATCCTCAGTCAGGCCCGGCGCCTCAACCGCCTGGTCGAAGATTTGATGACTATTTCGAAGATCGAGCTGGGCGAAGTTCTTCTTCATTTTGAAGAGCTTGCACTTCCGGATGTAATGGAGAATGTGATTTCTCTTCTGGATGCGAGGGCGGCGGCGAAAACGATGCAGATTCAAAACCGGCTGCCGCAAAATCTTCCGCAGATTAAGGCGGATCGCGATCGGCTAAGTCAGGTGCTGGTTAATGTACTGGATAATGCCGTAAAGTTCACGCCGGATGGCGGTCTCATCACGATTGATGCCGAAGAAAAAGAAGGAAACGTGGTGTTAACCATCAGCGATACGGGCATTGGCATTCCCCGGGAAGAAATTCAACGACTGGGTGAACGTTTTTACCGTGTCGACAAGACCCGATCCCGCGAACTGGGCGGCACGGGCTTGGGTCTTTCCATCGTCAAGCATCTGATGATGGCCCATGGAGGAAAAGTGGAAATTGAAAGCCAGCTGGGCAAGGGTTCCAAAGTCTTACTATTTTTCCCGGTGAACAAAGGATAGCATGACAGATTTTCATCCCTGTATGGTCTGTTGCCCAAACGATATCCCTTTAAGCGGCCATTGAAAGCGTTTTGTCTCATAAATCAAGGCGCAGCGAAAGATCAGTAATGACAACTGTTTGAGCCACAGGCGAGTTTTGTCATTACCTTTCGCAAGCTTTAGATTTATTCAAAACGCTTTTAGGCAAGCGAAAAGGATATTTGGGCAACAGCCTGTGCAAATCTGAAGTGTTTTTGTCTGCACAAAAGCCTCTTTATTTTTTCAAAACCAAAAAGTATAATTTATGTTATTAGGAGGGTCAGAAAATGGAAAGTCAAATCGCCAAAGCCACTCATCTTCAATACCAGCCGGTTGCACTATTGTGGTCCGATGAAAAACCCGAAGGAGCCATGCAGTTTTCCGAAGGCAGGTGGGGGTGTGTGATGTGGCTGCTTGTCCATGCCGCCAAAGGGAAGCCCGCTGTAGCCGACAGAAAAACATTTGGCTGCTTTGGCGGTGGTGTCGGGTTGGGATTCGGTAATCAGTATAAAAATTTCCCCGGCGGAGAAGAAGGATTCTGTCATTTTCTTTCTTCGGGAAATTCCACACGGCCCGGGGGTGCAGAGATTGCCGAAAAGATTAAACCTTTTATGACCAAAGAAAGTCATGAAAATTTCCTCAATGGTGAACGCTACATCAAGAATCCCGAGGGAGTCCGAAAGTTTATTGATATTCTACCGATGACAGACATTCCGGCGCAGTATGTTGTCTTCAAACCGCTTGCGGAGGTGGATTTGACTCGCGAAAAACCGCAGACGGTCATATTCTTTGTCAATCCCGATCAGTTATCCGCGCTTACGGTGCTGGCCAATTACGGACGGGGCGACAATGAAAACGTGATTATGCCCTACGCGGCGGGCTGTCAGACCATTGGTATCTATTCCTACCGGGAAGTGAAGTCTGCTAAACCCCGCGCTGTTGTGGGAATGACGGATTTATCTGCACGTTTGTATGTCCGTAAACAGCTGGGTGATCCGAACTTTATGACTTTTTCCGTCCCTTTTCATTTATTCGAAGAAATGGAACAAAATGTGCCCGGCTCTTTTCTTGAACGACATACCTGGCAGAGTCTGTTGGCTGAAAAAAGCAATATGGACGTTTAAGCGAAACTGTGTTATTTAAATTGAGCAGTGTGGCGTAATTCAGCATTTGGTTGTCTTATTCTTAACGGCTTATGATGCTGAGATAGGGATTAGGCCGTATGCAGGACTCACTGCAACGGAATGTAAAATGACCGTGTGCTTATTTACGTGTAAATATTGACTTCCTTGTTTTCCTCTTAACAACTTTAACTTTAGCTGGCAATTATGCCAAGAAAAATTAGAATTTTCAAATTTGTTCAATTGATGGCCAGTTTATGAGTGCTCAGGATAAAATGTCTTTGGAACCGGGGAAATTTATTCAGGAAGACGTCCTGAAAGAAACCAGAAAAGTATATGCAGGAATGCTTCTGGCAAGCAAGAATCTGTCTCTTTATCCATCAGGCCACAGTATTCCGGATAAATCGATAAAACTATTTCACCAGAAACTCGAAGCTTATCTTCAAAAGTACGGATATTTAAGGCTTGAGATTGAAAGAAACCGGATTGTTTCACTGGATGAGGAGATTTCTTCGGGGCCTCACGAAGAAGGAACGCTGCCCTTTACACTCTTCCGAGACGGGATAAGATGGATCGAATTCGCCCAGGGAATTGATCTGGAAGAAATAAGAAGTTTTTTAACGATCATTAATCAACACATGATATTGTCAGCTGAGCCGGAAGGCGATATCGTGACCAATATCTGGGAAGCTCAATTCTCACACATTCAATACGATGTTGCGGATTTTTTTGTTAATGCTGACGGGGAGATGAAAGACAGCATTTCCTCTTTCAAGGCAGAGCCTGATTTTACAGAACCGAGAGAAAAGACTCTGGGCGAGAAACCTTATGCCCGGCAACCGGAAATTGATCCGGCTCAGTTGATTTTAAGCCAGCAGGAACGGGAACAGCTGCAGGAAATGATTCGCTATGAGGAAGAAGCCGATTTTTCATCGTATGTCAATGCACTGCTTGACATTCTCCTCCTGTATCGTGATGAAGAAAGTTTTCGGACCATTCTGGAGGTTTTGTCCGAAGAGTTCACCGGGACCCTTGCCCGGGAAGAATTTGACATATCTCTTAAAATTGTCTGGGGACTGCGTAAGATCGTCGAGCAGTACAGAAAGCAGATGCCCTGGGCAGTTCCAATCGCTGAAGACTTCTTTCAGAAAGTATCCGATGTTGATTCCCTTTCACCTGTTTTGCAGACATGGAATCATATCAATGCCGAACAGACGGATATTCTTGAACAGATTTTCAAATATCTAGACCCGCAAGCCATCCGTACGCTGGCACTGCTTCTTAATGATGGAGCATCTGAAAGACAAAAGCAAATTTTGTCCAATGCCATTATCGGTCTCGCCGGGAAAAATATGCGTCCGCTGGAAGATTTACTGAATGATTCAGATGATAAACTTGTGGAAAGTCTGATTCCCGTCATCGTTCAGCTGGAGAACGAAAAATCCCTGCACTGTCTGATGAAGCTATTGCACCGTGATTCGTCACTTATTCGGGAAAAGGCGATCAGGGTGATTGTGGATCGTGGCCTTGTTCCCATGCGGGAGGTTTTCAAGTGGATTGATGACCCTGATCAGGTAGTCCGCCGTCTGGTGATGAGGCAATTGGGGAAAAAACGCGACAGTGCAACAGAAGAGCTGTTCCTGTCATACCTCAAAGACACAACTTTTCAAAAAGACCAGGCAGATCATGTTATGGTTTGTTTCAAAACACTGGGGCGCTGCGGGTCATTGCGTTCTATTCCTTATCTTCGTGAGACGCTGCTTAGCCGAAAATGGATGCCGGGATTCTGGAGGGCACTATATCGAAAAGGCGCAGCCGTTGCGCTGGAAGCATTAGCAATACCCGAATCAGAACAGCTGCTGGATAAGGCCCGCCGTTCAATTCATCCCAGTCTGCGGAGCGTTTTCAGGGATATCAGCAAGGAAAATCAGAAAAACAAAGGGGGCCGGTAGCCATGTCTGATTCTCAGTCGTCATATGCGCGCGCCGGTCAGGAATTCATGAAGTTCCTGTATCGCCTGATTAATACCGTTCGAATCTATCGGGAAAATAACCAATTGATCAGAAAGGGAGTCGGCGAATTAAAGGGTGTGATCGATGACCTGACCAGAGGCGATGACATCAGTGTTCATCTATGGCGTGGAAGGTTTCATATCCGCGGGGAAAGGCTTCAATATCGGAGAGATCTTGCCAGTGTCGTCAATGGCATGATGGCCTATTTTACCCAAAGAACCATCGGACAGATCATGTTTCTCAATGCATCCAGAAATGCATCAACCGAGGATTTTGTGGCCATGATCCGTCTGCTAAATGATTCGGTAATGTCTGATGATCCGCCCGCCTGGTTTGAAGAGAAAATGCTGGAGCATGGATTTTCATGGGTTCAGGTGATCCGCAAACAGGATGAAGAATTGACGGATAAGGCAGCGAGTCTTGAAGACGAGCGCTATGAGAAAGCCCGGAGCACTTATATTCATGCTGTGGACACCGTGCGGGAGGTAGCGCAAAAAGCATGCAAGGGAATTGTAGGTGTTCGAAAGACAAGACGTCTGGCTCAGAACATTGTTGATCTGGTCAGGGAAGACAATTCTTTGATGCTCGGGCTGGCGTCCATAAAAGACTACGATGACTACACCTATACGCATTCTGTCAATGTCGCCCTGCTGGCGACATGTCTGGGCAGGCAGATAAATATGTCTGATGTTTCCCTCGAGTATCTTTCGGTCTGCGGGCTTTTGCATGATTTGGGGAAAGTGGGCGTTTCGAAGGATGTTCTCCATAAACAGGGAGAGCTCAGCATGGGGGAATGGGATGAGATGAAGGCACATCCTCTGATCGGTGTCAGGAAAATTCTCAGGCTGAATGCGCCTCATAAATTGCGATCAAGGATTATCCTCGGTCCTTTTGAGCACCACCTGAATCCTGACATGAGTGGCTATCCCAGGACGATCTTTATGGACAAACTGAGTCTTATCGGGAAAATTCTTCGCATTGCCGATGTCTACGAGGCACTGACCGCGCAGAGAGCTTATCGGGCCAGAGCTTTTGCTCCGGATGAAGCCCTGAGAAAAATGTGGAGCGAACGGGGACAGAAATTTGATCCGATTTTATTGAAGAGCTTTATCAGGATGATGGGAATTTATCCTGTCGGTTCCATGGTGGAGTTAAATGATGGTCACTTTGCCCTGGTGATGGAGTATCCTGAAGAATCCCGGAATGACTTGCCGCTTGTCCTGCTTCTGGTGGACGACGGTAAAGGCAATCTGATCCGGGGCGACATGGTCTACCTTGCGGACCAGGTCACGAAAGCCGGTTCGCTTTCCTTGAATATTGTTCGCGGTATCGAACCCACGAATTTTGGAATCCAGGCTGCGGAGTTTTTCCTGCATGAAAAGTGATTCATGAAAACGGCAGCGACTTTTTAAAAAAAAGATAAAGATTTCAAGTGATTTTGCAGTTATTGTCCCAAAGGTAATATAAAATAATCGTGTTTATCTGAAAGGAGTTAGAAATGAATTATTTAGTGCAGCCGAAGAAGTATAAGAGTCTCATGGCCGACGAAGGCTCAAAGGCCATCATGGACAAGACCATCGCCTTCTTTGAGAAAATGGGCAAAACGAGACTTCTCGACGACTACAACAGGAAAGTCTGGTACCGTGAGTTTGTCGATTTCATCGGTAAAGAACAGATTTTCGCTAAACTCCTCACGCCCAGTCAGTATGCCGGGGGTGACCCTGATGCCCGCTGGGACACGGCACGCAACAGTGAATACAGCGAACTGCTGGCCTTCTACGGTCTGGGTTATTGGTACTGCTTTCAGGTGACCATCCTGGGACTGGGCCCCATCTGGATGAGTCCCAATGAGAAGGCCAAGAAAAAGGCTGCCGATCTACTCAAAAAAGGTGCAATCTTCGCCTTTGGTCTGTCCGAAAAAACCCATGGTGCTGATATTTACTCTACGGAGACCAGCCTGACACCCAAGCCTGATGGCACCTGGGTAGCCAATGGAGAAAAATACTACATCGGCAACGGTAACGAAGCGGAGATGGTCTCCACGCTTGGCAAGATCAAGGACGGCACGGATGACTACACTTTCTTTGTGACCAACTATCTTAACAAGGCATATGAGCTGAAGAAAAACGTCATCTCTCACCAGGAGTATGTATCCAACTTTGCGCTGCATGATTACCCAATCACCGAAGACGATATTCTCTCCCGTGGGCCTCATGCATGGGATTCTGCTCTGAACACCGTCAACGTCGGCAAGTTCAACATCGGACCGGCATCCATCGGCATTGCCGAACACTGCTTCTATGAGGCCATCACGCACGCTTCCAACCGCATCCTCTATGGCGTGAAAGTAACGGACATGCCGCATGTGCGCAAAAACTTCATGGATGCCTGGCTTAGGCTGCTTGGAATGAAAATGTACCAGCGACGCGCAACCGACTATTTCCGGGGCGCAGGTGAAAATGACCGCCGCTACCTTTTGTATAACCCCACAAGCAAGATGAAGGTGACCCTGCAGTCCGAAGAAGTGGTCAATCTGCTCTGGGACGTGATTGCTGCCAAGGGCTTCGAGAAGGATACCATTTTCCACATGGCGGCTGCCGATGTGCGCGGACCGTCAAAGCTTGAGGGTACGGTACACGTGAATGTGCAGCTGATTCGCAAGTTTATCAAGAACTACTTCTTTAGCCCGGCGTCGTATACCCCTGTGGCACCCGACTTCTCGCTCAAGGATGATTCATTCCTGTTCAACCAGGGCCCCACCAAGGGGTTGGGCAAGGTTCAGTTCCACGACTACAAGCCTGTTTTTGAGGCTAACAAAAGCCTGCCGAATGTGGCCACCTTCATTCAGCAGATCGAGATCTTCAAGGAGATGCTGGAGAAGGCCGGACCGGATAATGTTCAGGAGATGGACCCCACCTTCTCGCTGCCGGTAGGCGAGATGTTCTCTATCGTGGTTTACGGCCAGCTCATCCTCGAGCAGGCCAAGTTCGACGGACTTGATCCGGATATTCTCAACCAGATCTTCGATTTCATGGTGCGGGACTTTGCTCACTTTGGCCTGCAGATATACGGGAACCACACTACCAAGGACGAGCAAAGGGCCTACTGCACGAAGATTATGCTCATTAAGGCAGTCCCTAATCCCGACCAGTACAACAAGGTCTGGGAAAAGTATGTTTCCGTTTTAAACGGCGAATACGCGATGAATGAATAAGCATAAGAGTATTCAGGTGCTGATACTGTGCATCTGAAATTTGTTTTCTTAAAAAAAGGAGGGAGAAACCTCAGGTTTCTTCCCCCTTTTTTTCTTAAAGATATCGTTTTAATGAAAACGGAAAGATGAACGCAAAACAACATTCGCAAGAAAATAGCCTTGAATCTGTTTTCTTGAACTCCTTCTGAGTCTGATAA
>CAZXIP010000066.1:0-8924 GCA_964640755.1 uncultured Smithella sp.
CTCCACAGATGCAACCAGGCCACAATCAGCGGGAACATCGCCTGCTGGAGAGGAGTCGCGTTAGCTACCAGAGCGATGAACTTTCCTTCCTGAAGCTGCTTACTCATCATGGCGATGATTTCATCGAGTTTTTCCATTCCGCGCGCAACCGGTGTAATATAGCGGTCATCCACAATACCTTTGGCTTTGGCGATCGTGTCTGCAATGTATTTCTTGAGAATCTGATAGTTGTACATTTCAGGATTCATCAGGATTTTGCGCATCTGCAAATCAAGCGACTGAATGGCATTGGTGCCTTCATAAATGGAGAAAACCTTGACATCGCGCGCATACTGTTCAACCGGATACTCCTGGCAGTAACCATAGCCGCCATACACCTGCATGGCTTCAGCGGTAACCAGCCAGCCGGCATCGGAAATACCGGCCTTCACAATAGGCGTGAGGATTTCCACAATCGCCGTCGAATTCTTAACCTCATCGGCAGAGGATGACGAATGCATAATATCCTCATGATAGGCAAGAAACAAAAAGAGCATCCTCATGCCTTCGATCGTGCTTTTCATATAGAGCAGCATGCGTTTTACATCGGGGTGTTCTATAATCGGCACTTTCGGGGCGGAGGGGTTCAACATTTGCGTGATATGGGCGCCCTGAATGCGGTTACGGGCATACGTAACTGCGTGCATGTACGCGGCGGAAGAAACAGCCTCTGCCTGCACTCCCGTATGGATACGGGCCGCATTCATCAACATGAACATCACCTTCATGCCCTGACGCTCCTGGCCAAGCAGATAGCCGACGCACTTGCCGTTGTCGCCGAAATTAAGCGTGGAGGTAGCGTTTCCTTTGAGCCCCATCTTATGCTCGATACCTGAGCAAATGACATCGTTGCGCGCCCCGAGAGAACCATCCGGGTTCACCAGAAACTTCGGAACAACGAAAATGGAAATGCCCTTGGTCCCTTCCGGATCACCTTCAATCCGCGCAAGCACCGGATGAATGATGTTCTCTGTCATGTCGTGTTCGCCGTTTGAGATGAAGATTTTCTGGCCGGTAATCAAATAAGTACCATCCGGTTGCTTAACCGCTTTGGTCTTCAATGCACCCAGGTCTGATCCGGCGCCCGGTTCGGTCAGGCACATCGTGCCGCCCCACTTACCCTCCATCATTTTGGGAATAAACGTATTCTTCACTTCTTCCGAACCAAAAGACGCAAGGATATAAAGCGCGCCGGTGATCGCACCGCAATACATGGTCAATGCCGTGTTGCCTGCATTAAAATACTCCGATGCCGCCATTGAAACGCAGGAAGGAAAGCCCATTCCACCCATCTCCGGAGGAAATACAAGAGAGTGGAAACCTGCATCAATATAGGAATGAAAGGCTTTGTGGAAGGATTCAGGAACCTTGACTTCATTTTTTTTGGGATCAAACTTCAAGCCTGTTTTATCTCCATCACTGTTCGATGGATAGAACTGCTCCAGGGCAATTTTTTCGGCAAGATCAAGCGTATCCTCATAAATATTGCGGTCAAAATCTTTGAAGCGGTCAAAGCGATTGAGTTTCTCCAGTTCCAGCATTTCAAACATGATAAAACGGACATCACGCGAATCCACCAATTGATTTAATGACATAAACTCCTCCTTCAGAAAATAATATTTTTTACCTCTCGATGATTGAGAGTCGGGTACTCAAAATTTTAAAAATGAACGCCTTGCAAGATTTCACCCTCCGGTCAAAAAATGACAATTTGATCGTGGTGATCAAAACTTTTTGAATGCTGCTGATAAAGATTCCCGCTGATACATCAGCGTCCGGACAAAAACATCGAACGCTCGTTGTTTTTTTAGCAGATAAAAAACGAAATGCAAGAAATATTTACAATTAAGTTAAATGTTTATGATTTCACGCCTTACGTCTTGACATGCAGAAGAGGCAGGGCCAGATGGCGGCGGGAGGTCTCCCCTTTCAGCTGTGTCTGCTCACGGACCGTGGACGCTCCCCGGCGGCCTTTGCCCAGCTTTTCCATCAGGTGCGTTGAACCGAGATGCACCGTGTGCTTGCCGAATTTTTGGGCCAGTTCATCGGCCACGGCATAAACGTCCCTGATTTTCTCAGCCCGCACGGGATCATCAAAAAGCGTATACTGGACATTGCCGTCGGCGATGAGATCCAGAAGAATCACGCCCGTGGCGCGGTAAAGTTCACCCGGCCGGTAACAGGCATGAAATAAATCACGGAGGACGCCGGAAAATTCCAACGGGCAGGCGGCGGGGCGCGAAAGGGCCGCTTCACTACCGTCCGTTTCAAAATTCTGCTTTTTCAAAAAAACGATTATTTTCTTCGGCGCGAGCGCGTAGCGCCTTGCCTTGATGCAGGCTGATTCCATATTGCGCGCAAGCTGGGCGAAAAGATAATCGGCGTCAGATGTCGGGGGAGCAAATGTCCTGGTTTTGCTGATGGAGGCATAGGCACTTTTCTCATCTGAGATGACCGGATAAACTGAATCGCCGCGCAACTCCTGCCAGATTTCCACACCCGGCTTGGTGAATTTCTGACGCACGGTTGTTTCGGGAAGCCGGGCAAAAGCCAGTGCCGTGCGGATTCCGAGCTTCCCCAAATAATGGGTTGTGGCCGGCCCGATCCCCCATATTTTTTCCACCGGCAGATCGTTCAGGTATCCGGCAATATCCCGCCCTTTGATCACGGTCATTCCGGCGGGCTTTTGATATTTGGATGCCACCTTGGCCAGCACTTTGGTGATACTTAGTCCCACAGAAACGGTAATGCCCAGTTCCCGTTCAATTTCTTTTTTCATCCGGAGGGCAATATCTTCGTATGACAAGCGCAGGGCGCGGCGCATACCGGTGATATCCGAAAAAGCCTCGTCGATGGAATATTCCTCAACATCAGGCGTGAAGCGGCGCATGACGGCAAACATCCGCCGGGAAAACAGGCTGTAGGTTTCATAGTCCGACGGCAGAACGATCAGCCCCGGACAAATTCTGCGCGCTTCATGCAGCGGAACGCCCCGCTTGATACCGATCCTTTTGGCCGCGTAGCTCGCGCAGGCCACAATGCCACGCTCGCCGCCGGTGATCAGCGGCTTGCCCCGGAACTCCGGATGAATCGCTTCTTCACATGACGTGAAGAACGCGTCACCGTCGATGTGAACGATGGCCCGCGGCCAGGAATGAAGAGAGAAAATTAAATCCGACATAAAACAAGGCCAATCGTTTGATGACATAAGGCCGAAGGTTAAAATGCTTGCGATGGCTCTGTAATACCCTGAAGGGCACGCGAACCCCAGAGGCAAGGCGCGCAAGGCGCGCGGAGTGAGGCCTACTTGGGCGTAGGCCGCAGCGACTGCGAGCTGAAGCGCAACGCCGCATATGGGGCTTTTACGGGGCCATCACCGGTGATACTTTCGAACCAACGCTGTTATGACCCCCGCAATCCTCAACTCCGTCTGCGGCACAATAGGAGCATATGCGGGATTCGCTGCCTCCAGGGTAATTGCTCTTCCTTTCTTGCGAAAATATTTCATCGTCCAGTTGCCGTCCACTTCCGCCAGGATGATATCACCGTCCCGCGGCTGGCGTCCTCTTTCAACAATAACCAGGTCATTTTCCATAATGCCCGCGCCGATCATGGAATCGCCCGTAACCGAAAGAAGGAATGATGTTTCCGGATGCGGCGCGAGGTAATCGTCAAACGAAATCACGTCACGCAGTTCTTCTTCCGCCGGCGACGGGAACCCGGCACAAACCTCCCCGTTGATCATCAATCCCACTACCCGGCAACGGGCTGGGACGTAGAACGGTTCTTCCGGTCCGGTGCCTTCAGTACGCGTGACCAGGTTATGTGCCGAAGTTCCAGTCGTCGGATCAAACCCATCGTTGACAGGCCCTCTCCCCCATAGCCCGCCGAAAAGTTCAATAATTTTAATGCTGCCGGGCACATTCGCTTCCCCGGTATGCAAAGGCGGTAAAGCTGCTTTTGCTGCGGCTATGTTGCTTCTCTTTCCCATGACTTCCTTATATAGAACGATCGTTCTATTGTCAAGATAAAACCGTTCAGGGAGAAGTAGCATAAGCCATCGTGGCAGTGCCGCAGGACCTTCACCTCTGGATCCGTTTACCCAAATATTATGAATGGGAAAAGATTGACCTATTGCCTCTTTTCAATTGATCATTATTTTATATTTAAGGGATAGCAATATTGACGGTATGCGTTGAGATTTTGGCTTAATTATTTCCTCAATAAAGCCAAACACACGAAAGGAGGATATAAATTATGTCTGCAACCGTACACAAAACTCATTATGCAGATCCCTCTTCGTTTCGTGGAATCATTATGTTGTCTGCCTGGGGGCTTGCTCTTGTTCTTGCTTCCTTTCTGTTCCTCTGGCTTGGTCACCTTCTGGATGAATTGCTTGGAACCTCCCCGAAATTAATGATTGGTTTGTTTTTTCTGGCCGTTATCGGATGTTTTGTAGCATTATATGAGGAGGCCATGAATGTCTTGAGAGGTACCCGATTGTAGGCTGAAATGACCATCATCCGCATTTCCGAAGTGCCTTGAAGATTACAAACGATCACCAACAAAATCAGATGCCTTAGAACGACGTTTTTATTAACAACCGGTGTAAAGATCGCTTGTAGAATTTAGCTGTACTCATTAGGAATGGCATTCTTGCGTGGATACAAGAATTCAAATTGAAATCATTACACTATGGCTATCCACATTACACCCGGGGCGATTATGTGCAGTCATAACGCATCACATAAAAATGCGTGACGGTGAAGTTTTTTTGAATTCCGGCGATAATGCCCGTTTTGCGAGTAAAACGACCAAAAGGTGAACGGATTTCTTATAAGGACGGATGTCGGAGTGTGCCTTCGACGCTGTCATCGGTCCCGAAACCACATCTTGCGGTCAAGATTTTCTTGACATACAAATCCACGTTTTCTGTACGTCCACTCACAAAAAGGAAGTTCTCATCAATCACCGATAAGGAGTGCCTTCTACACTCTATACAGGTTCTGGAGCTGTTCGCCATACTTTTTCATGACGATCGGCCGTTTCAGCTTCATCGTCTGGGTCAGCATCCCGTTATCCGCCGTGAAGTCTTCCGCGATGAAAAGATATTTTTGCGGTACTTCATAGCCGCCGTAAGTCTTGCGCAGATAATCCATGATGTCTTTCGCCAGATAATCCGTCAATTCTTTACTCTTCAGGGATTCTTCGAGTGTGCCCTTCAAAAGAGGCTTGATGCCGGGATGAGCCTGCAGCACCGCAAAGTCAGGAACCACAATCGCCACATTGTATTCCTTGCCGTCGCCGTAGATCATGATGTTTAATATCCAGCGTATCAGTTTTGCTTCGTTCTCGATGCCTTCCGGATGGACATACTTGCCGTTGGCCAGTTTGTATTCATCCTTGAAGCGGCCGGTAATATGCAGATATCCTTCTTCATCAATCCAGCCGCGGTCACCGGTGCGGATGCCGGGGAAACCGTTCCATTTATCCGGCATCATAATTTCTGCTGTTTGCTTTGGCTTGTTGTGGTAACCCATCATGACATGAGGACCGTAGGCAATGATTTCACCATCCGGACTGTTATCCCCAACACGGGACTTATCAATCACCACGTGCATATTTTTAACCACTTTGCCGACGGTTCCCAGTTTATTGCCGTATTTGGGTGAATTGGAGGTGATGGTCGGACCCGTCTCCGTGAGGCCATAGCCATCATAGGTCGGCTGGCCGATGTCTTTGAAGAACAGAGCGATTTCCGGTTTGAGAAGCGCGCTGCCGCTTACAAAAAACTTCAGATTGCCGCCGAAAACATTGCGGACCTGAGAGAAAACCAGCGCGTCGTAATCTTTAAATTCTTTCGTTTTCTCGGGAAGATCCCTGTTTTTAACCGCTTCGGCGATAGCCGCGTCGAAAAACAGCTTTTTAGTCGGATCCGCATTCACACCCTGCATAATGGCGTCATAAACCCTGTTGACAATGCGGGGAACGACACACAGTCCTGTCGGTTTTACTTCCTGGAAGTTCTGCATCAATTTTTCCACGGATTCAGCAAACGCAATACCGCCGCCGGCGCAGACATAAAGGTGCAGATCCGTGGCCAGGCCATAGACATGAGCCCAGGGAAGAATGGCCACAATATGCATGGTTTCATTGATGCCGTATGAATCTATACCGATACGCGCGTTTAAAGTGAGACTGCCGTGAGAAAGCTCAACCCCCTTCGGATCACCCGTGGTTCCGGAAGTATAGACGATGTTGGCCATGTCCGACCATTTTGGTTTAATCGATGGTGCGGGGTTTTTCCTGCCCATTTCCTCAAGGGCCTTCATGGAATTCTCGCCATCTCCATAAACAACAAATATCTCTTTTAAAGTGGGAATGTCCTTTTTGAAATGCTTGATTTTTTCGTAAACACTGGCGTTCCGGGCAAACAAAAACTTCACCTCGGCGTCTGTGACGATGTATTGCATTACTTTCGGAAGTTCCTGAAGGTACATAGGAACAAAAACACCGCCCAGACCATGAACGGCCTGTTCGAGAATGTACCATTCCGTGCAGTTGTTCAGAATAACACCTACTTTCTCGCCTTTATTTAAACCGAGTTTCGCAAGCGCGCCCCGGAGGCTATTGACCCGGTCGGCTACCTGCTTAAAGGTCACCCATTCATATTGTCCGGATGCCGGATTCTTTGTGCCGAATAGTCTGTTGTCGGGGTACTTGACCACGCTCTGTTCGAATAAATCCACAAGGTTGTTCGGATTGTCGTACACAGAATCAACATCAAATTCTTTTGCCATAATTTCACCTCGGTATGTAAGATATGTAGCTTCCCTAATGAAGAGAATACTTTCGTTAACATGGGGGTGATGTCAACTTTTTCACTTTTCCTTGACAAGAATATCCTTGAATTTGAAAGGATCCGTCGCGTAAAGAACAGCGCGTTCAACTCCTTGGGCCCGGTATTCATGCACTTTCAGGTAATCAGGATTGCCGGTCATTTTAAGAAACGCCCTGCGGGACGGGTATTGGACAAGCATTAAGAGATCCCAGTCATCCTTCCCCTGCAACAATTCTTTGGGTCTGCCGAAATACAAGACCTTTGCACCTACAGCCTCAACAAAAGGACCGGATTCTTTGATGTATCGGAAATAAGCTTCGCGGCCGCCGTCCTTTTTAAACTTCAGCAGGTTGAGCATGACAAACAATTCTTCGTTAGGATTATCAGCCAATGCCTTAAATTGATCTTCGTTGTTTTGGATACCGGACATGATTATTCCTCTTTCTGGTTAAGACTATTTGAAAAATGCATTCATTGCACCGGCCACCTCTTTGGGTTTTTCCTCGTGAAGAAAGTGTGATGCCTTGACCTGTACCACCTGAATAGCATCAAAGCAGTCCTCCAGGTAAGTGATGTTAGCCGGGATAATGACCGTGTCCTCATTTCCGTAAATGTAGAGTGACGGCATGGTAAATCTCTTCCCGATCAGCGTCGCCCAATGTTGTGCATCAAGGGGCATGGAACGGTAAAGGGATGCTGCGGTGGCCGGGGTATTTTCAATGCTGTAGCAGCGGATATACTCGGCGATGGCTTCTTTCGGAATAATGCCATCTTTGCCTTTTTGTCCGAAGAAATAACTGACCCAAAGACGTTCGTTGCCTTTGATCATGACTTCGGGCAGCAACGGCTGCATCTGAAAATACTGATACCAGTATGGAAAGTATCTGATGGCGATCATGGCTTTCGCTACTTCTTCCGCGCCTTTGATGTTGGTAAGGATGGGAATATTCATAATGACGAATTTCTTTACCCGGTCAGGAACGAGAAAAGCCAGTTCCTGGGCCACAATGCCGCCCCAATCATGGCCGACGAGGAAAAAGTCCTTGATGTTCATCGCATCGAGAACGTCGATGATATCTTTGGCCAGTTCCACTTTCTGATAGGCTTTAACATCCATCGTGCGTTCGCTGTCGCCAAGCCCGCGCAAATCCGGCGCTATGACTCGCCAGTTCGGGTCAAGAAATGCAGTCACACCCTCCCAGCAATAAGAGCTTTCCGGCCATCCGTGGATCATGACAACGGGAAATCCATCCTTGTTCCCCCGGTCCCGGATGCTGAATGTTCCTCGCGATACGGTGATTTTACTTGTCTTCATGGCCATGATATTCCTCCTTAGAATGCAGTGCCGATGTTATACAACGATCGTTGGTTGTTAAAATAGATTATGTCCCTCTGTCAAGTATTTTTTTGTTTGGTTCCTCTCCTGCGGGACGGGAGTGTCTCGGCGAGTTGAAAAGGTCGTTCTTGTTGTTTTTTTAATGACTTGGGCGGGGGAAGCGTGCCTTTGTCAGGCAAAATCAAAAAAGGCCTTGACAAAGGGAGCCCGCCAAATTATTTGCAAAAACCAACGTTCGTTGTATGAGTTATGGCCGGACACAACATTGTTGAAGGCATGGAAATAACCAATTAGCGGAACAAAAACATGAATTATTTATTGCAGACCCAAAAGGATCAGTTTTTAATGTCCGATGCGGGTTCGAGAGCCATCATGGATGACCATAATACCTATGAACTGAAGAAGAAGAACAGCGTGTCTGTTGCAAGGAGATCATGCTGATCAAATCTCAGGGCGACAGCGCCCAGTATGGCTGGCTCTTGAAAAAAAGTAGCACCACTCAACAGCCCTTTCGATCCATAATAATCAAAAAGTAACTGAACTCTAACTTAACATATGGTACAAGTTTCTTGAAGCAGGCCTTTGTAACTGCTATAAATGGTATTATACTTATATTATTTATTTAAGCACAGGAGAATGAAGTGGACAAAGATGCTCACCGGAAAGGTCTATCACCCCGGCGGCGTCAAGTTGAGAAAATCCGACAGG
>CAZXIP010000067.1:0-8848 GCA_964640755.1 uncultured Smithella sp.
CAATGGTTCAGAACGCGTAATCGTCAGTCAGTTGCACCGGTCGCCGGGTATCTTTTTTGATCATGATAAAGGGAAAACCGTCGCTTCCGGCAAACTGATTTATTCGGCGCGTGTGATTCCCATCCGGGGGTCCTGGCTGGATCTGGAGTTTGATTCCAAAGATCTGCTCTATGTCAGGATCGACCGCCGCCGGAAAATGCCGGTCACAATTCTCCTGAAGGCCATGGGTAATTCTACGGAATTTATCCTGAATTATTTTTACAGTATTGAGAAAATCACGCTCGAAGGCGAAAAAATTTATTTTGGAGTTGATGAGTCGCTGTCCGGCCAGAAGGCGCCGGAAGACATCAAGGATCCGAAAAGCGATGAGATCATTGTTAAAAAAGGCCGCAAACTCACCAAGCCCCTGCTCAAGAAAGTCATGGATGCGGGTGTTAAACGCGTGGCCGTTAAAGAAGCTGATTTGACGGGGAAAATTCTGTCCTCGGATGTTCATGATCCGGCCACTGGAGAGATTCTTTTCAGGTGCAACGAAGAACTGCCGTTAAACGGACTTGAGATTGCTCAGGAAAAAAGAGTCAAAGAGCTGAAGTTCATCCACATTGATGAGGATCTTGACAATGCCTCTATCCGAGATACACTGCTGATGGATCACATTGAATCCGCGGAAGATGCGATCATGGAGATCTACCGACGGCTCCGTCCCAGCAATCCTCCGACACCGGAAACCGCCGCGAAGTTTTTCAGCAGTCTCTTTTTTGAACCGGAAACTTACGATTTATCGGATGTCGGCCGGGCGAAGATGAACTATAAGCTGCGCCTGAATGTGTCGACGGACCTAACCGTCCTCAGAAACGAAGATATTCTGGCATCCGTCAAATATCTGATCGATTTGAAAAACGGTTTGGGGGAATGCAGCGTAGATGATATTGACCATCTGGGAAACCGCCGCGTGCGTTCTGTAGGCGAACTCATTGAAAATCAGTATCGCATCGGTCTGGTGCGCATGGAAAGGGCCATTAAAGAAAAAATGAGCCTGCAGGATATCGAAACCATGATGCCGCACGATCTGATCAATGCCAAGCCGGTATCTGCGGTGGTGAACGAATTTTTCGGTTCCAGCCAACTTTCCCAGTTTATGGATCAAACCAATCCGCTCTCCGAAATTACCCATAAACGTCGTTTGTCTGCGCTGGGGCCCGGCGGGTTGACGCGAGAGCGTGCCGGATTTGAAGTTCGTGACGTTCATTCCACCCATTATGGCCGCATCTGCCCGGTTGAAACACCGGAAGGACCGAATATCGGATTAATCGTGTCTCTCAGTACATATGCGCGGGTCAATGAATTTGGCTTCATCGAAACACCCTACCGCATGGTCGAAAACGGGAAAGTGTCCGATGAAGTAAAATTTATGACGGCTATCGAAGAAGAAAATGAAATGATCGCACCCGCCGACCGGCCACTCGATAAAAAAGGGAAATTTGAGGAAGAGCTGATATCCGTCAGACGAGGGAGTGACTTCGTTTCGGCCATACCGACAGACATCAAAATGATGGATGTTGCACCCAACCAGATGGTTTCCGTGGCAGCGGCGTTGATTCCGTTTCTGGAGCACGACGATGCGAACCGCGCGCTCATGGGGTCCAACATGCAGCGTCAGGCTGTGCCTCTGATGTGTCCGGAAGTGCCGGTAGTAGGCACGGGAATGGAAGCCGTGGTTGCCCGCGACTCCGGCGCAGTGGTCATCGCCAGGCGTTCGGGTGTTGTCGAAAGCGTGGACGCTTCGCGTATTGTGATACGCGCCGACAAACCGGAAGAAGATGGTCTGGATACGGGCGTGGATATTTATACCCTGTCCAAATATCAGCGTTCCAATCAGGATACCTGCTTTAACCAGAAACCCATTATTGCGGTCGGCGATCATGTGCATAAGAGGGATATTCTTGCCGATGGTCCCGCAACGGACAATGGTGAGCTGGCGCTCGGGCGCAACGTGATGGTTGCCTTCATGTCCTGGGGCGGATACAACTACGAAGACTCCATCCTGGTCAGCGAAAGAATCGTCAAGGAAGATATTTACACATCGATTCATATTGAAGAGTTTGAAACCATGGCCCGTGACACCAAGCTGGGCAAGGAAGAAATAACGCGCGATATTCCCAATGTCGGGGAAGAGGCGCTCAGAAACCTCGATGAAAGCGGGATCATCCGCATCGGTGTTTCCGTAAAGCCCGGAGATATCCTGGTCGGTAAAATTACCCCCAAAGGTGAAACGCAGCTGTCGGCCGAAGAAAAATTGCTACGTGCGATTTTCGGTGAAAAAGCAAGCGATGTTCGGGACACTTCGTTGCGTGTTCCTCCCGGTGTGGAAGGAACCGTCATTGACGCAAAGATTTTCACGCGCAAAGGCGCCGACAAGGATTTGCGTTCACAGGCGATTGAAGAAGATGCCATTGAGCAATTGACGAAGGACCGCGATGATGAAATCCGGATTCTTGCGGAGTCCATCAAAAAAGATATTGCCAAACTCGTGATTGGCAAGACGGCTGCCGGCAAGATTGTCGATGCGAAAAAGAAAACACTTTTGAAAAAAGGCGAAAAAATAACCAAGGACATATGGCAGGATATTCCTTTCACTTACTGGAAGGATATTTCACTTGCTGAAAATGATGGCGGGGAAGAAAAATTGACCAATCTTCTTTCCGTGATGGAAAGAAAAATCGATTTTGTGAAAGCCCATTTTGAGGAAAAGCTCGAAAAGATCAAAGCCAGCGATGAGCTGCCGCCGGGTGTCATCAAGATGGTGAAAGTCTACATTGCCATTAAGAGAAAACTGTCCGTCGGCGATAAGATGGCCGGGCGTCATGGCAACAAGGGTGTTTTGTCCAGAATCCTTCCGGAAGAAGACATGCCGTATTTTGCTGACGGTTCAACGGTTGATATTATCCTCAATCCGCTGGGCGTTCCTTCCCGTATGAACGTCGGACAGATCCTTGAGACACATTTAGGCTGGGCGGCCAAGTCAATCGGTGAAGGGTTGAATGAATTACTCGAGAAAAACAACAACCTGAATCAGATTAAAAGTGATTTGAAAAAAACGTATTCGTCCCCCGATTTTGATGAATTCCTGGAAAAAGCATCCCAGGAAGACATCAGGCGTTTTGTCGGCCGGCTGAAAAAAGGCATGCTGGTGGCGAGCCCGGTTTTTGACGGCTGTCCCGAGTCACAGATCCGCAATATGCTGGATATGGCGGGACTCCCGGAGACCGGTCAGGCGGTCTTGTTCGACGGCCGAACGGGTGAACCGTTTGATCAGGAAGTGACCGTCGGCATCATTTACATGCTGAAGCTGCATCATCTTGTTGATAATAAAATTCATGCCCGCTCCATCGGCCCCTATTCGCTGGTGACGCAGCAGCCGCTGGGAGGCAAGGCGCAATTCGGCGGTCAGAGACTGGGAGAAATGGAAGTGTGGGCCATGGAGGCTTACGGCGCTTCCTATACCCTGCAGGAATTTTTAACGGTCAAGTCAGACGACGTTGCCGGCCGGACGAGGATTTATGAATCCATCGTCAAAGGTGAACATACATTCGAGCCGGGTCTCCCGGAATCCTTCAACGTACTGGTGAAGGAACTCCAGAGTCTCGGATTAGACGTGGAATTGATTGAAGAAGAATAAAAGAATCAATTTCACTTACGTTTTTAAGAGTACAGGAGAATAATCTGTGGAAGACTTTTTCAGTTATTTTGAAAAACCCAAAAATCCGATCAGATTCAATGCAATGAAGATCTCGATCGCCTCACCGGAAAAAATTCTTTCCTGGTCCAATGGCGAGGTCAAAAAGCCGGAAACGATCAACTACCGGACATTCAAGCCGGAACGTGACGGTTTGTTCTGCGCGAAGATATTCGGGCCGGTAAAGGATTACGAATGTCTTTGCGGCCGTTATAAGCGGATGAAGCATCGCGGCGTTGTATGCGAAAAGTGCGGCGTCGAAGTCATACAGTCCAAAGTGCGTCGGGAGCGGATGGGACACATTACGCTGGCGACACCGGTTGCACATATATGGTTTTTAAAGAGTCTGCCAAGCCGTATCGGCAACGTGATGGATTTGACGCTCAAAGAACTGGAAAAAGTTCTCTATTTTGAATCCTGGATTGTGCTGGATCCGAAAGAAACCCCGCTCAAAAAGAAAGAGCTTCTCACGGACGAAGAATACATCGAAGCGAAAGAGCAGTATGGAGAGAAAGGGTTTGTCGCCGGCATCGGAGCAGAGGCCGTGCGTGAACTGCTTGAAGAAATCGATCTGGAAAAACTGTATGAAGAGCTTCGTGCGGAAGTTGTTACATCGATTTCAGATACGAAAAAGAAAAAGATTGTCAAACGGCTCAAGGTAGTCGAGGCATTACGCAAATCCGGCAATAAACCGGAATGGATGGTACTGACCGTTCTGCCGGTGATTCCGCCCGACTTGAGACCGCTGGTCCCTTTGGATGGCGGGCGGTTCGCCACATCCGATCTGAACGATTTGTATCGTCGCGTGATTAACCGGAACAACCGCTTGAAGCGCCTGCAGGAACTCAATGCGCCGGAAATTATTATCCGCAATGAAAAGCGTATGCTGCAGGAAGCTGTCGATGTCCTTTTTGACAACGGCCGCCGCGGACGTGCCATTACCGGAACAAACAAGAGGCCGCTTCGATCCCTGTCGGATATGCTTAAGGGAAAACAGGGCCGTTTCCGCCAGAACCTGCTTGGAAAGCGGGTGGATTACTCAGGTCGTTCGGTCATTACCGTCGGTCCCGATTTAAGACTGCACCAGTGCGGTCTGCCCAAGAAGATGGCCCTCGAGCTTTTTAAGCCTTTTGTCTACAATCGTCTGCTGGAAAAAGGTTATGTCACTACGGTGAAAAGCGCCAAGAAAATGGTGGAACGGGAAACATCCGAAGTATGGGACGCCGTAGATGAGGTGGTACGTGAATATCCGGTTATGCTCAACCGCGCGCCGACGCTGCACCGGCTGGGCATGCAGGCTTTTGAGCCGGTGCTGATTGAAGGAAAGGCCATTCGTTTGCATCCGCTGGTCTGTACCGCATTCAACGCGGACTTCGACGGTGACCAGATGGCTGTGCATGTGCCTCTGTCCATTGAGGCGCAAACGGAAGCGCGCGTGCTCATGATGTCCACAAACAACATTCTCTCGCCAGCCAACGGCAAGCCGATCATCATCCCCAGCCAGGATATCGTTTTGGGGATTTATTATTTAACCCGCGCCAAGAAAGACGTGAAAGGCGAGGGGATGATTTTCTCCGGTCCTGAGGAAGTACGTTCAGCCATCGATGCGAAGGCAATCGCCCTGCACGCCAAAATTAAAGTCCGCATAGACGGAGAATTAAAGGAAACAACCGCGGGTCGTATCATTCTGTACGAAATTATTCCTGAAGAAATTAATTTTGATGCGATCAACAAATTGATGAATAAAAAAGAGCTTGCCAACCTGATTGACCACTGCTACCGCCTGTGCGGTGACAAAACGACGGTTCTTCTGGCTGACCGGCTCAAAGATCTGGGCTTTAAATATGCTACAATTTCAGGTTTGTCGTTTGCCGTTGGCAACATGATCATTCCTGACAACAAGAAACATATTGTCGCTCAGGCAGACAAGGATGTGCTGAAGATTCAAAAGCAGTATATGGACGGCCTCATTACCGACGGTGAACGCTACAACAAGGTTATCGACATCTGGGCACAGGCCACTGAAAAAATTGCTTCAGAAATGTTAACCGGCATCAGCATGGAAGAATCCATCGGTGGTGACGGTAAAAAGCGCAAGATCGAAAGTTTCAACCCGATTTACATGATGGCCGATTCCGGTGCCCGCGGTTCGGGGCAGCAGCTCAGGCAGTTGGCCGGTATGCGCGGCCTGATGGCCAAACCTTCCGGTGAGATTATCGAAACGCCGATCACAGCGAATTTCCGTGAAGGGTTAACAGTGCTTCAGTATTTCATTTCAACACATGGTGCCCGTAAGGGTCTGGCCGATACGGCGCTCAAAACGGCGAATTCCGGTTATCTGACCAGGCGTCTGGTGGATGTGGCTCAGGACTGTATCATCACCGAGCAGGATTGTGAAACCGTTGACGGACTGTATGTGTCCGCGCTGATGGAAGGCGGTGAAATTATTGAAACAGCCGGCGAGCGCGTTCTGGGCCGTGTCGCTCTGCAGGAAATCAAAGATCCGTTCACCGACGAAGTGATCGTCAAGACAAACGAAGCTATTGATGAGGCGCTGGCGGAAAAAATCGACCGGGCCGGCATTGAACACGTTAATATCCGTTCGGTTTTGACCTGCCGTGCAAAGCATGGCGTTTGCGCTATGTGTTACGGCCGTGATCTGGCCCATGGTCACATCGTCAACATCGGGGAAGCGGTCGGTATTGTAGCGGCTCAGTCCATTGGCGAACCGGGTACTCAGTTGACCATGAGAACGTTCCACATTGGTGGTACGGCAAAGTTTGACGAGCATTCGACGCTTGAGGCGCGCCATGACGGTGTGGTTCAATTTGTGAATTTAAATACGACGAAAACCAGGGAAAATGACTATGTGGTGATGAACCGACACGGTGAAGTTCATGTTCTGGATGAACAAAACCGAAGCCGTGGTAAATATACGGTGCCTTATGGTGCACATCTGAAAGTCAGCGATAAGAGCTCTGTAAAGCGCGGGCAGTTGATTGCCGAGTGGGATCCCTTCTCCATTCCGATTCTTGCCGAAGTAGATGGAACCATAAAATATGGTGATATTATTGAAGGCAAGACAATGAAGGAAGAAGTTGACGAAGTTACCGGCCTGTCGCGAAAAGTGATCACAGAATTCAAGAGCGGTGACCTGAGGCCACGCGT
Organism: uncultured Smithella sp.; assembly: GCA_964640755.1. Taxonomy (GTDB): domain Bacteria; phylum Desulfobacterota; class Syntrophia; order Syntrophales; family Smithellaceae; genus UBA8904. Next base: position 6,905 of record CAZXIP010000067.1, read on the forward strand.
TTCCATAAAAGACAACAAGAGCAAAACCGCTAAAATTCCAGGGACCAACGCTGTGGCGCGCTATCTCCTGTCTGTCGGAGTAAACCTCGTTGTTTCCGAAGGAGATGTAGTCCGTGCGGGTGATATTCTGGCCAAAATTCCCCGTGAAACAACCAAAACAAAAGATATTACAGGTGGTTTGCCGCGAGTTGCCGAGTTGTTCGAAGCACGCAAACCTAAAGATTTTGCAGTGATCAGTGAGATTGACGGTATTGTAACGTTTGGCAAGGATGCCAAAGGCAAACGTAAAATTGTTGTAACCCCTGAAATCGGAGAAGAAAAAGAATACCTGATTCCCAAAGGAAAACATATCAGTGTCCAGGATGGTGACCGGGTGATTCCGGGTGATCCCCTGATGGATGGAGTGAACAACCCGCATGATCTTCTGGCGATTAAGGGCGAAAAAGAACTGGCCAGATACCTTGTTGATGAAGTTCAGGAAGTTTATCGTTTGCAGGGCGTTAAAATTAATGATAAGCACATGGAAGTTATCGTCCGCCAGATGTTGCGTCGTGTCCGGATAACGGATCCCGGTGACACCACGTTTATCGCTGATGAACAGGTTGAGCGCTACCGGTTCCAGGAAGAAAACGACAAGGTGATGGCCCAGGGCGGACGTCCGGCTATTGGTGACCCCCTGCTTCTGGGAATTACCAAAGCATCGCTATCCACTCAGAGTTTCATATCGGCCGCTTCTTTCCAGGAAACCACGCGGGTTCTTACGGAGGCATCGCTTTCCGGTAAAACAGATTACCTGCGGGGTCTCAAAGAAAACGTCATTATGGGCCGTTTGATTCCGGCGGGGACCGGTTTGGTCATGTATCGCAAACTGGGAATCAAAGTAGAAGATCAGGATGCTGAAGTGATTGCAGAATAAATGGAAAAAAGGAAGAAATTACTTGACAGAAGCAGCTTGAATTGATAGTTACCGCAGATTTACTGCTGCTTTCAAAAAGAAAGAGAAATGCCCGGGAGGATAAATGCCGACAATTAGTCAACTGGTTCGCAAAGGCAGAACCAAAATCAAAGGAAAAACAAATGCTCCGGCTTTGGCCGGTTCACCGCAGAGGCGCGGTGTTTGTGTAAGAGTTTATACGACAACACCCAAAAAACCGAACTCGGCTCTGCGTAAAGTGGCCAGGGTCAGACTGACCAGTGGATATGAAGTTTCCTCCTATATTCCGGGTATCGGTCACAACCTCCAGGAGCATTCGGTTGTGCTGGTGCGCGGCGGCAGAGTGAAAGATCTGCCCGGCGTCAGATATCATATTGTCAGGGGCGCTTTGGATGCTGTTGGCGTTGCCGACCGTAAGCAGAGCCGCTCAAAATACGGCTCTAAAAAGCCAAGCTAAACGAAGGACAGGAAAATGCCACGAAGACGCGAAATAGAAAAAAGGGAAATTCTTCCGGATCCCAAATATAACAACAAGCTGGTTGCCAGATTTGTCAACTCTTTACTCAAAAGAGGGAAAAAGAGTGTTGCGGAAAGTATTTTGTATGGTGCTTTTGACCTTATTGAGAAGAGAGTCAAGGAGCAGCCGGTTGAGTTTTTCGAAAAGGCCGTCAATAACGTGAAACCGGTAATTGAAGTGAAATCAAGACGGGTCGGCGGATCCACTTATCAGGTGCCGACTGAGGTATTCCCCGCAAGGCGCACCGCTCTGGCTATTCGCTGGTTAATCTCCAATGCCCAGGAACGCACGGAAAAAACCATGCGCGAAAAACTGGCGGCCGAATTGATTGACGCGGCAAATAATCGCGGCGGCGCAATTAAGAAAAAAGAAGCTGTGCATAAAATGGCGGAAGCGAATAAAGCATTTGCGCATTACAAATTTTAATCATTGGATATGAAACGACAAGGAAACCAACCATTCAAAGTTAAGGAGGAAAGGTGAGATGGCAAAG
>CAZXIP010000068.1:0-8785 GCA_964640755.1 uncultured Smithella sp.
TTTTTAAACGGGAGTTCTTGTTCATGTCGAGAATAGGTAAAAAACCGATCACTTTCCCCAAGAATGTAAAGATCAGTCAGAGTGGCGGTATTGTCAAAGTCGAAGGCCCCAAGGGCACACTGTCTTCGAAAATGCCTGACGGCATTACGATGGTTGTATCCGATAATAATCTGTCCATCGAGCGCAAATCGGAGGATCGTCTCGTCCGTTCATATCATGGATTGGCCAGAACCTTGATCAACAATATGGTGACAGGTGTGAGCACCGGTTTTGAAAAAGGTTTGGAAATATCCGGAGTCGGTTATCGCGCTGAAGTTGCTGGTTCAACTCTGAAAATGGTTTTAGGCTTTTCCAGTCCCATCGAATACAGTATTCCCAAGGGGATCGAAGTGAAAGTCGACAAACAGGTTAACCTGGTTGTTTCCGGAATCAATAAGGAGCTCGTCGGCCGTGTTGCATCGGAAATCCGTTCGCTGAAAAAACCGGAGCCCTATAAAGGCAAGGGTATCAAATATGTGGGTGAGTATATTCGTCGCAAAGCCGGCAAGTCGGCAGGCGCTTAAGTAAGATCTTAAATATTATAAGTTTTAAAGAGGTGGAACATTGGCTTCCAAGAAAACGCTGAAAATCAGGGAAAAAAGAGAGAAAAGGGTGAGGGGCAAACTGACGGGAACTTCAGAAAGGCCTCGTCTTTCCGTTTTTCGTTCGGACAAACACATCTATGCTCAGGTAGTCAACGATGCTGAAGGCACAACCATTGCTTCAGCATCAACGCTCAGCAAAGAACTTGCCGGTAAGCTCAAGGGAATCAAGAAAGTAGATGTGGCCAAAGAAGTGGGCAAGCTGATCGCGGCGCACCTGCAGACGCTGGGTGTTGAAAAAGTTGTTTTTGACAGAGGGAGATTCCTCTATCACGGTCGTGTGAAAGCCCTGGCCGATGGCGCCCGGGAAAAAGGTCTGAAATTTTAAATTAAAACAATCTAAAGAACTCATGGTAAGGGAAGAATCGTTGGAAAAAAAAGAAATGAAAGAAGTGGAGCTCCTCGACAGGGTAATTGCCATCAATCGTACGGCGAAAGTCGTCAAGGGAGGAAGGCGGTTTCGTTTCAGCGCCATCGTGGTGGTCGGTGACGGCCAGGGTATGATCGGTGCGGGTTTGGGCAAAGCACATGAAGTTCCCGAAGCGATACGCAAGGGGATGGAAATGGCCAAGAAGAATATGGTCAAAGTTGCGGTGGCCAATAAAACGATTCCTTATGAGGTTTTAGGAAAGTTCGGCGCAGGTAAAGTGTTATTGAAACCGGCTTCGGAAGGCACAGGCTTGATTGCCGGTGGTGCGGTGAGAGCTGTTTTAGAAGTTGCAGGTGTTCATAATATTTTGACAAAATGCCTAGGATCGCACAATCCGCACAACCTGGTCAAGGCTACCGTGGAAGGGCTTTGTCAGTTGAAAGATCCTGCGGAAATTGCTGCCTTGAGAGGCAAGTAATCAATTGACGAGGGTGTTTATACAGTGGGCAAAATGTTAAAAATCAAAATGGTGAAGAGTGTCATTACCCGGCCGGAGAAGCAGAGAAAAATCATGCGTGGACTGGGATTGAAAAAACTGAACAGCACCGTGACTCTGGTGGATACTCCGGAGATCCGTGGCATGATTAATAAAGTGATCCACCTTGTTTCTGTGGAAGAGTCAAAGGAGTAAGTTATGGATTTGAGTTCTCTGAAAGCGCCTGCCGGAGCGACGAAGAAAAGAAAAAGAGTCGGCCGTGGTGACGCTTCCGGACACGGAGGAACATCCGGTAAAGGTCATAAAGGACAGAAAGCCCGTTCTGGAGGTAGTACACGGGATGGTTTTGAAGGCGGTCAGATGCCCATGTCCCGCAGACTGCCGAAAAGAGGGTTCAGAAATCCCTTCCGAGAAAGTTATGTTGCCGTGAATCTCATGGACTTGTGCCGCGTATTTGAAAAAGGAGCGGTTATTGACGAAGCGGCAATTCTGGCAAGCGGGCTCGTCAAGAAAAAAGGCAACGGAATCAAGATCCTGGCCAAGGGCAATATTGATTTTCCTGTAACAGTGAAAATGACCAGGATCAGTGCGGCTGCAAAAGCAAAAATTTCTGCCGCGGGCGGAATTATTGAAGAGGTAATCTGACTTGTTAGAAGGATTAGGCGGCGTTTCCAAAATACCTGAACTGCAAAGGAGAATCTTATTCACCTTTCTTCTACTTGCAGTTTATCGTGTTGGCGTTTTCATACCGACTCCCGGAATTGACAACATGGCCTTGCTGGCATTTTTTGAAGGTGCCAAAGGTTCCATGCTGGGATTGATGGACCTGTTTGCCGGCGGTGCGTTGAGTACGTTTTCGATTTTTGCACTCGGCATTATGCCATACATTACCTCATCCATTATTATTAATTTATTAACAGTCGCTATCCCGCACCTGGAGAAACTGTCCAAGGAGGGTGAAAACGGCCGCAGGAAAATCACGCAGTACACACGTTACGGCACGGTTGGTTTAAGTATTATTCAGGGATTCGGAATTGCCTGGGGTTTGCAGCACATGGCCTCCCCAACCGGTGCCCCCATTGTGTTAAATGCCGGATGGGGTTTTATATTCATGACGATTATCACGCTTACATCGGGTACGTCATTTTTGATGTGGCTTGGCGAAACTATTACGGAAAAAGGCATTGGAAACGGAATATCCCTGATCATTTTTGCAGGTATTGTGTGTAACCTGCCGAGTGCCATTGGCAGCACATGGAGCCTTTACTCCTCGGGGGAACTCCATTTTCTTCTTCTGATTCTACTGGGTATATTCATGATCGCGGTTATTGGCGCGATTGTTTATGTCGAGGCAGCACAAAGAAGAATTCCCGTGCAATATGCAAAAAGAATTGTGGGACGCAAGATGTATGGTGGTCAGACAACCCATTTACCACTAAAGATCAATTCTGCCGGAGTTATCCCGCCGATTTTCGCTTCATCGGTAATCATGTTTCCTGCGACCATCGCGAATTTTGCGCCGGAAGGCTGGATGAAGAAGATTGCCGGATATTTAATGCCCGGCAACGTTGGATATGAAATCCTGTTTGTGGCGTTGATTTTCTTCTTCTGTTTTTTCTACACGGCTGTAACCATCAAGCCGGATGACATGGCAGAAAACATGAAGAAATTCGGAGGGTATGTTCCCGGAATCAGGCCGGGGAAGAAAACAGCGGAATATATCGAAAATATTCTGGAACGATTAACGTTCAGCGGAGCCATTTACGTTTCCATTATCTGCGTGCTGCCGAGTGTTTTGATTTCCCAGTTAAACACGCCTTTTTATTTTGGCGGCACATCTCTTCTGATTGTAGTCGGTGTTGCCATGGATACGGCAAGCCAGATAGAGTCTCATTTACTTACCCGTCAATATGAGGGTTTTATGAAAAAAGGACACATTGCGCGCAGGAGATAAATATTATTTTTCAAGGTTATCGTGCTCATGGTCGTTCTAAAGCATGCGGATGAAATAGAGAAAGCCAGGGCAAGCAACCGGATTGTCGCAGAAGTATTGAGTGTCCTTCGCGAGAAAGTCAGACCGGGTTTGACAACCAGGGAACTGGATAAAATAGCGGAAGGCATTGTAGAAAAAAGAGGAGCAAAGCCTGCTTTTAAAGGTTATAGAGGTTATCCATTTTCGCTGTGTACCTCGGTTAATGATGAGGTTGTTCACGGAATGCCTTCGAACCGGGTGTTAATGGAGGGCGATATTATAGGGCTTGATTTTGGCGTTTACTATCAGGGCCTTTATGGTGATTCAGCGATAACGCTTCCAGTCGGCAGAGTCAACGATCAGGCTGCCCGACTGATGCAGGTGACCGAACAGAGCTTGTACATGGCAATCAACCAGGCCTGCCATGGTAATCGTCTGGGTGACATATCGGCCGCGGTTCAGGAGACAGCAGAATCATCCGGTTATTCGGTTGTCAGAGATTTTGTCGGACACGGTATTGGAAAAAGTCTGCACGAAGACCCTCAGATTCCCAACTTCGGGAAAAAAGGCAGGGGAATCGAACTGAAAAAAGGAATGATTCTGGCTATTGAGCCGATGATCAATGCAGGAAAATATAAAGTAAAGATATTACCTGATGGATGGACAGTGATTACAGCGGATGGGAGCTTGTCGGCACATTTTGAGCATTCAGTGGCGATTACTGATAATGGACCTGAAATATTAAGTAAATTGAATTAGTTGATTCCCTGATTTAAACGGCGGGAATAAAGTAGATTGATGTATGGCCAAAGAGGAAGCAATAGAAGTTGAAGGTCGGGTTCTTGAGCCCCTGCCCAATGCCATGTTTCGGGTAGAATTGGAAAACGGGCATAAGGTTTTGGCGCACATATCCGGCAAAATGCGGATGCATTTTATTAAAATATTGCCGGGGGACAAAGTGACGGTAGAACTTTCGCCTTATGATTTAACCCGGGGCCGGATTACTTACAGGACGAAGTAAAGAAATATTTTTTTACCGAGGATAAGGAGTTGGAAGCGTGAAAGTAAGATCGTCAGTGAAAAAAATATGCGAGAAGTGCAAAATTGTTAAGCGCAAGGGTGTTTTGCGTGTTATTTGTGAAAACCCGAAACATAAGCAGCGTCAGGGCTAGTTACAAACATTTCAGGAGGTTATAGGTGGCACGAATTTCAGGTGTTGATTTACCGAAAAATAAGAGAATGGAAGTTGCTTTAACTTATATTTATGGTATCGGCAAGACAAGGGCAAAGCAGATCCTGAAAGATTCGGGTGTTAGCCCGGATACAAAAACTGACCAATTGGCCGACTCCGAAATATCGGCAATCAGAGGCATTATCGATAGAGAGGGTAAGGTGGAGGGTGATCTCCGCCGGGAAATATCCATGTCGATTAAACGTTTAATGGATATTGGTGCATACCGTGGCTTGCGCCACCGCAAGGGACTTCCTGTCAGAGGACAGAGGTCGCACACCAACGCAAGGACAAGAAAAGGTCCGAGAAGGGCAATCGCAGGCAAGAAAAAGTAGTTGGGATTAATTTTCGACCGGAGGGAAAATGGCGAAAACAGTTAGAAAAACAGGTAAGAAAAAAGAAAAGAAAAATATTACGGAAGGGGTTGCCCACATTCAATCCACTTTTAATAATACCATTATTACAATCACGGACATGACCGGAAATGTTATTTCTTGGTCATCCTCAGGATTACAGGGCTTCAAGGGTTCACGTAAGAGTACGCCTTTTGCCGCACAGATGGCCGCAGAAGACGCAGTGCGCAAAGCCAAAGATCAGGGCATGCGCCGGGTTCAGGTTTACATCAAAGGTCCGGGCGCCGGACGGGAATCAGCTCTGCGTTCTTTGCAACTGGCCGGATTGACCATTACCATGATACGCGACGTCACGCCTGTTCCGCATAACGGTTGCAGACCGCCGAAGCGGCGCAGGGTATAAATAGATAAATATTTTAAGAATGATTTGAGATTAAAGGGAGGCGTTTTTTGGCAAGATATACGGATTCCTCATGTAGGTTGTGTCGCAGAGAAGGCTTGAAGCTTTTTCTAAAAGGCGATCGTTGTTATTCGGAAAAATGTTCCTTTGAAAGAAGGGGCTATGCTCCGGGAGATCATGGTCAGTCTCATAAGAAGCAGCAGTCGGACTATGGCACCCAGTTACGGGAAAAACAGAAACTCAAAAGAATGTACGGGCTTTTGGAAAAGCAGTTTCACGGCTATTTTGAAAAAGCCGACCGCCAGAAAGGCATTACCGGTACGAATTTACTGGTGCTGTTGGAGCGAAGGCTGGACAACATGGTGTTTCGCCTTGGGTTTGCTAATTCCAGGATTGAGGCAAGGCAGCTTATCAGTCACGCTCATTTTCTGGTTAACGGCAAATCGGTAAACATACCTTCGTATCTGCTTAGAGCGGGCGATGAAATAACTATCAAAGAAGGCTCCCGGAAGATTAACAGGGTGCTTGAAGCAATGGAAACCGTCGCGAGACGTGGTGTTCCACATTGGCTGGGATTGGATAAAGATAACTTTAAAGCGACAATTAAAATGTTGCCGGTCCGAGAAGATTTAACCATGCCGGTACAAGAACAGCTCATTGTTGAACTTTATTCGAAATAAGCAGATATAATATTTAATAAACCAGCTAAAAGGTGGGTTTGATTATGCAGAGAAACTGGTCGAGTTTGATTCGTCCCAAACGTGTTGACGTTGATGAAGCAACTCACACACGATTATATGGAGAATTTACAATTCAGCCGCTGGAAAGAGGCTTTGGAATAACACTGGGCAACGCGTTAAGAAGAGTGCTCCTGTCTTCCATTCAGGGTGCGGCTATTACTTCAATTAAAATTGACGGTGTTTTACACGAATTTTCTACGATTCCCGGAATCAAGGAAGATATCACAGATGTTATATTGAATCTGAAGGGTGTTCGATTTAAACTGGGAGTGGCCGATACCAAAGTCGTACGGTTTAATGTGGTCAACGCCGGTGTCATTACCGCGGGAGACATCATTACTGACGGCACGATTGAAGTGTTGAATCCCGAGCACTACATTGCAACCATGTCGGGCAGCGGTTCCTTTAAGGCTGAAATGGTTGTGAAAATGGGGAAAGGCTACGCCCCGGCGAAAAAAGAACTTGAAGCGGACCAGCCTGAAGGGACGATTAACATTGACGCAATGTTTTCTCCGATTAAGAAGGTAAACTATGTGGTATCGCACGCCCGTGTCGGTCAGATTACAGATTATGACAAGCTGGTTATGGAAGTCTGGACGGACGGCAGTTTGAATCCGGGTGATGCCATTGCCTATGCAGCCAAAATATTGAAGCAGCAGCTGGATGTTTTCATTAATTTTGAAGAAGTCGAAGAAGAAATTGTGCCGGAAAAAGAAGATGAAAAAGCAAATGTCAATGAAATTTTGACAAGGTCTGTTGAAGATCTGGAACTTTCCGTCCGTTCCGCCAATTGCCTGAAAAACGCCGGTATAAACACAATTGGTGAACTGGTTCAGAAAACAGAAGCGGATATGCTGAAAACAAAGAATTTCGGACGCAAGTCTCTCTCTGAGATCAAAGACATTCTGAACGAATACGGTCTTGTTTTCGGCATGAAACTGGATAATTAATTCGTAAGGGATTTGATATAACTCGATAGAAACAGCATCAGGGCAGGATTTGACAGTCAGGAAAGGAAACGTAAGCAATGTATCATGGTAAGGCGGGCAGAAAATTAGGACGAACGTCCAGCCATCGGGAAGCCATGTTTCGCAATATGGTGACATCGATTATAAAACATGAAAGTATCCGGACGACGGATACAATGGCCAAGGAAGTGCGTAAATTGGCGGACAGAATGATCACACTGGGCAAGAGGGGTGATCTTCACGCCCGTCGTCAGGCGTTATCCGTTGTGCGGGACAAAGATATGGTCGCCAAGCTTTTCGGCGAACTGACCGAGCGGTTCCGTAATCGCGCAGGCGGTTATACACGTATTGTCAAAGTCGGCTACCGCTTTGGCGACAACGCGCCTGTTTCCATCCTGGAATATATTCCGGATGAGAAAAAGAAGGAAAAAGCAAAACCGAAAAGAAAAGCGAAGGAAAAGAAAGAAGCATAATCCAATATACTGAACAGCAAAAAGGCAGGGCGCAGGCCCTGCCTTTTTTTGGTCCTGATGTGAAGTACATATTTGCTCATTTAGGGTTATTCAGAAAACACTCCATCAAAATGTTAAAAAAATTGTTTTTCAATGCAAATGCCCGTTTTTTTCTAATCAATTGACATACCTTTGTGAATTTCTTATACTCACTGCCGAAAAAAGCGTTTTTATCAATTGTGACCAGATAATCAAACAGCAAAGGGTAAAAAGGAGGTAATGTTATGGCGGAAAAAAAGATTGGCGAAGTGGTCAAATTCTTTGCAAAACCTTCCGTTGCCGCTGTGCACATAACAGAAGGTGATTTGCAGGTTGGTGACAGTATTAAATTTTCCGGTCATACGACGGAATTTACCGATGTTATTGAATCCATGGAAGTGGACAATAAGCCGGTTCAAAAAGCAGTTGCCGGTGACTCTATAGGCCTCAAGGTGTCGGACCGCGTACGGCCCGGTGACGAAGTATTTAAAATAGTTGCTGATTAATTATCTCTAACCTTACGTTTTTATGCAACGACAATTCAAGATGCCGTTATAGTGATACCGGCAGAGTTACAGGTCCGCGTGCATGTCAAAGATTCTGATCGTCGATGATGAACAAGATATTACTGAATTGATATCCTATAATCTGGAGCGTGAAGGTTTTTCTACGATTAAGGCATTTAATGGAGATAAAGTATTTGCCATCATCAAATCACAGAAGCCGGATTTGATTATTCTGGATTTGATGCTTCCGGGCATGAACGGATTGGATATCTGCAAGGGCATTCGAGCCAATCCTGATATGGCCCATTTACCGGTGATTATGCTCACAGCCAAAGGCGACGAGGTGGATAAGATTATCGGGCTGGAAATCGGCGCGGATGATTACATGACCAAGCCTTTCAGTGTCAAAGAACTCGTTGCCCGGGTAAGGACGGTGCTTCGTCGTTTACGGGATAGGGAAAAACCATCAGTTAAAAAAACATTTGAATACGAAGGTCTGAAAATCAATTATGAATCCTGTACTGTCAAGGTGCAGGGACGCGTTGTTAATTTGAGCCCTACTGAACTGAAAATTCTTTTCTTTTTAACCCGCAATCCCGGCAGGGTCTACTCAAGAA
>CAZXIP010000069.1:0-8739 GCA_964640755.1 uncultured Smithella sp.
GCTTGGTTAGAGCCCCCCTTAGGAGAGAAGAGTGAAGGCCTGAATACCTTCAATGGTTATTTTGCCGTCGGCTAATCATGCCCGTAATTGTTTTAGTCGAGGCTAAATATCTTTTGTCTGATTATAAAGCAGATACTGTGCCAATATTTCGATAAAACACATAAGTATTTGATATAATAGAGACATAGCTAAAATACTCTCTCCCCCCTGTTGTTTGACGGCCATGATCTTTCGGCAATAAATGTCGGATTTGCACTTTTCAAAATAATTAATCATAATAATAACAGCAACATAACTAAACACCAATTTTTGCCCACCTTTCGACAAAAATGTCGACTTCTCCGGTAATTATCATTGACATTTTCTGCGAATAGCTTAAGATAACCGGCAAATAAAAAGTCATCCCCAACAGGCACGGATATATATAATATTATGAATATTTTCAGAAAAAAAGAAACCATCGTCAGGCGCGGCCGCCCGTATAACGGCAGCTTTCTGCAGCCGCTGGCCGTGGCTATCGTTTCGGCGGTACTGGTTTTCCTGATTCTTGTTATGGGATTCCTTGATTTGAGGCGCAGTGAAAACAACCTGGTCGGATTCCTGCAGGATCAGGCACTTGCCACCGTAAGCGTTTTGCAGCGGCTGACGGAGGATAATCTGAAAAGTATTGTGGCAACGCCTGGGAAAATCCCGACTCAGACCAAAACAGCCCGACAGGAAGAATCCGATTATTCAAAAAAACTGGTTCTGGAAGCGATCACGGCGCTGGGGCAAAAAATCGATGAGCAGTGGAAGAAAAAATTGGTCAGCAATGCCTATCTCAAGCAATTTGCGGCAGACAACAGTCTCTGGTATGTCGGGATTCTCAACAGGGAGGGAAACGCGGTTTATCAAAGCAACCCGCTCAACACCAATATCCTGAAGGAAAAAGATCTTTATGTAAACGGACGCAAGGCAAAAACCATCGAGCTGCTGGAAAAAATCCGTGTGACTCATGGCATCGGATTTGTTGCGCTGAGGCGTAAAGACGACAGCGGGACCATTGTGATCAATCTGGATAAAGAAGGTCTTAAATACTGGAGCATGAAAGTTGCCGTGGAACGGGGAATCAGCAAAATGGGTGAAGGCCACGGCATGGTTTACCTGCAAATCTTCAATGACAAGAAGAAAATGCTCGGGAAAATCGGGCAGTTGCCAGAAGAACTAAACAATCTTCATGCCAATCAGCAGGAAATCCTCAAAGGAACAAAAAAAATCATCAGCAGAAAAGTGGACATTCAGGGCAAGAGTATTCTTGATATAACGGCTCCCTTTACACTGGACAAAAAAACCGCGGGCATTGTCCGCATCGGGCTGGAACGCGGTTCAATGGATAAGATCATTGCTGAAAATCAAAGGAATATTTTTATTTTCATGCTGCTGGTGGTCGTTATCGCCCTTTTGTCCATGTGGCTTCTGTTTCATGATCAGAATCGCCACCTGGCCGGCATTATCGAAATGGAGCGCCGCCTGGAAAAAGCCGAACGCCTGTCCTCACTGGGCCAGCTGGCCGCAGGCGTGGCACACGAAATCCGCAACCCGCTAAACGCCATCAGCATGGCAACGCAGAGGCTAAAAAGGGATTTTCTTCCCTCCGACGAAGCACAAGCCCTGGAATTTCAGAATCTTTCCAGTGTAATACGCGATGAAATCCGGCGCCTCAACGGCATTATTGAAGAATTTCTTTCCTTCTCAAAAAGCAGACGGCTGGAACTGAGCGATTTTTCCGTCACTGAAGTGCTGCAAAAAATTGTCAGTTTGATGTCTGAAGAAGCCAAATCAAGGAAAATTACCATAGAAACAGCATGGAATTTAAATCCTGCCGTCATTCCCATGGACATTAATAAACTCCAGCAGGCATTTTTGAACTTCATCAAAAACGCCATGGAATCCATCGAGGATCAGGGCAATATTTCTATTACGGTGGCAAAAGAAAGTAAAAATTATGTTCTGGTCAGCATCGCCGACACAGGCTGCGGCATGACGACGGAAGAGATCGAAAAAATCTTCAGCCCGGAATATACGACCAAGGAAAAAGGTCTGGGGCTGGGAATTCCTCTGGCCATGGAAATTATCCGCGGCCATGGAGGAGATGTCCGTGTCATTAGCCGCAAGGGTTTAGGAACAACTTTTGAGATCATTCTGCCCCGTGAAAAAATCATCGAAAAAACCTGAGAACGTTTAAGGACAATGATAAATGCGGAAACTGAATATTCTGATCGTTGAAGACGGCCGTTCACAGAGAGAAATGCTTCGTGATTTTCTTATCAAAGAAGGTCACCAGGTCATGGAAGCCGATAACGGAGAAACCGGTGTCAGATTGGCTGCGGAAAATCAATTTGATTTGATTCTGCTGGATTACAAAATGCCGGGCATGGATGGCATGGAGGTTCTCAAGGAAGTCAAAAGGATCAACCATGAAATCGACGTCGTCATCATCACCGCTTACGGGACCATTGAAACAGCCGTGGAAGCCATCAAGGTCGGCGCCATCGACTATATTACAAAACCCGTGGAGCTGGACGAATTGCTGATTCTGGTTGACCGGGTAACGGAGCGCCGCGGGCTCATCAGGGAAAATGAACTCCTTAAACAGGAGCTGGGCAAACGGGGCGTCACCACTGAAAAGATTATTTATAAAAGCGCCCAAATGGTGGAACTGATCAACATGGCCAGCCGGGTTGCGGCCAGCCGGGCTTCTGTACTGATCCAGGGTGAAAGCGGAACCGGCAAGGAACTTCTGGCACGACTGATCCATCAATTAAGCCCGCGTGCTCATAAACCGATCATCGTGGTGAATTGCGGAGCCCTGCAGGAAAATCTGCTGGAGAGTGAATTGTTCGGCCATGAAAAGGGATCTTACACCGGTGCAAGCTCGCGGCGGATCGGCCGTTTTGAAGAAGCAGACGGCGGCACGCTCTTCCTTGATGAGATCGGGGAATTGAGCCCGGCCATTCAGGTTAAATTATTACGTTTCCTGCAGGAAAGGGAAATTTCCCGCCTGGGCAGCAATGTCAATATCTCCGTAGACGTGCGCATCATCAGCGCAACCAATCGCGATCTGGACGTTCAGGTGAAAGAAGGAATCTTCCGCGAAGATCTTTTTTACCGGCTCAAAGTGGTGACCATGTCGCTTCCGCCGCTGAGAGAAAGAAAAGAAGACCTGCCCGCACTGATCGATCATTTCATGGATAAATTTGCCAGAGAAAATGCGAAAGACATCAAGGGCATAACCGCGGAAGCCCGTGATCTGCTTTTGAAGTACGACTATCCGGGCAATGTCCGGGAACTGGTCAATATCATGGAGCGGGCCGTCGTCATCGCCCGGGACGACTATATCACCGTAAACGACATCCCCTTTAAAAGCGATGACCTTGACTATCCATCAAAGAAGCAATCGTCAGGATCCCTCAGAGAATCGCTTGAAGAACTGGAAAAACATCTGATCAGTGATGCCATGGACAAGGCATCGGACAATCAAACCAGGGCCGCGGAAATGCTGGGAATGTCGGAGAGGATGCTTCGGTATAAGCTCAAGAAGTATGATCTGAAAAACTAAAAAGAGCTGCGGTTTAGACAGGCAGCATGCAGCGAACAGGAACCACGGGGAAAACTGAAAAACGCTGTTTTATAAACCCTTATGTTTACCCGCAGCGGAGGACAACATGCGCGTGATCATTATCGGCGCCGGAGAGGTCGGATACCACATCGCAAAAAAACTATCCGACGAAAAAAAGGATGTCGTCTTAATTGACAAGGATCCGGCAAAGATACGGCGGATCAGTGAAAATATCGATGTGCAGGCATTGCTCGGATCGGGAACCAGTCCCCGCATGCTTCGTCTGGCCGGCATTCAGGACGCGGAACTCCTGGCCGCCGCAACTGACAGTGACGAGGTGAACCTCATCGCCTGCCTGCTGGCCCGCAGCCTCAATCCGAGTGTTGTAAAAATCGCCCGGGTCAGGAACAAGGAATACCTGAAGGAAAAATCCCTCTTCAGCAAGGAGCTCCTCGGAGTGGACCTGATCATCAACACCCAGAATCTGATGGTCAGCAGAATCTTAAGCCTCTTACAGATTCCGGGAGCTTCCGAGGTGATTGATTTTCTGGACGGCGAGGTAAAACTTGTCAGCTTCATGATTACGCACGACTCACCTCTTGCAGGGGCAAAACTCATGGAATTGAGGACTCATGAACCCAATCTGCTTGTCGGCGCGATTGTCCGGGGACACAAAATTCTCATTCCCAGCGGAAACGATACCATCCAGCCTCTGGATCTTGTCTATCTGGTGGTTAAAAAGTCGGACGTCAACCAAATGCTCACCCGTCTGGGCATGTCAACACGTCCGGCAAAAAACATCATCATCGTCGGCGCGGGCGGCACAGGCATGGACATCGCCCATGCCCTCGACAACCGGGGCCTGAATGTCAGGATCATTGATCAGGATGGTGAAAAATGCAAAAATGCAAATGCGCTTTTAAATAACATTATCGTCATTAAAGGGGATGGCACCGACCGCGATTTGCTCCGTGAAGAAAACGCAGGCAAGATGGATATGCTGATCGCCGTGACCGGAGACGAAGAGAACAATGTGCTCATTTCCCTGCTGGCCAGGGAACTGGGAACGAAAAGAACCATCACCCGTGTCAGCAAACTGAGCTATATGAATATTGTTTCCACCATTGGCCTCGACACGGTCATCAATCCCCGCATGTCGGCTGTGAGAGCCATTCTTCAATACCTTCGCCGCGGGAAAATCATCTCCGTGGCGCCTCTCAGGGAAGAACAGGCCGAGGCGATTGAGGCCGAAGCTCTGGAGACATCGGACATCGTCAATGTACCCTTATCGGAAGTAAACTTTCCTCCCGGTGCGATCCTCGGAGCCATCGTTCGGGGCGGCGAAATCATAATTCCCCGGGGAGACACTGTCGTCCTGCCGCATGACCGCCTGATCATCTTTGCCCTGCAACAGGTCATCAACAGCCTGGAAAGTCTTTTGACCGTCAAGCTGGAGTATTTTTGATGAATTTCCGTCTTATTGTCTACCTGGTGTCCGCACTGGTCTTCTTTCTGGGTTTGTCCATGTGCCTGCCGATACTGGTGGCTATCTATTACAAGGACGGAAGTGCAACCTCTCTTTTTCTTTCTTTGGTTGTAACGTGCGGTCTTGGTGGAGCGGGAATTTTATGGACACGCGGCCATCAACATTTTTATCTAAACCATCGAGACGGGGTAATCATTGTTACCCTGGGGTGGATCGTAGCCGGACTTGCGGCAACCCTACCCTACCTTCTTTCAGGGGCCATCCCGAATTTTACAGATGCCTGTTTCGAGTCTATGTCCAGCTTTACCACGACCGGAGCCAGCATCCTGACGAATATTGAGCAGCTGCCCCCGGCGCTCCTCTTCTGGCGCGCTCTGACACAGTGGTTTGGAGGGATGGGCATCATCGTCCTGTCCATTGCCATCCTGCCTTTCCTTGGGATCGGCGGAATGCAGCTTTATAAAGCGGAAACCCCCAGCCCGGTTGTCGACAAACTGACCCCCCGAATTTCCGACACAGCAAAGGTCCTGTGGAAAATTTACTTCTTCATGACTGTTTTTGAAATCCTGCTCCTCCTGCTCGGAGGAATGTCCCTGTTTGATTCGGTCTGCCACAGCTTTACCACAATGCCCACAGGAGGATTTTCCCCCAAGAACGCCAGCGTGGGGCACTACCAGAGCATCTATATTGATTTCGTCATTCTGATCTTCATGTTTCTGGCCGGAATCAATTTCTCCCTGCATTATAAACTGGTCAAGGGCAATGTGCGCCAGTTCTTCCGCGATCCGGAATTTCGAATCTATTTTTCCGTCACAGGCTTATTCATCTTTCTCGTTTTCCTGGATGTTTACTCAACGATTTACCCCAGAATCCTGGACGCCTTCCGTTATGCTTCCTTTCAGGTGGTATCGATTATCACCACAACAGGATTTGTGACAGCCGATTATGAAAAATGGCCGGCTTTCTCGCAGGCTATCCTCTTTGTCTGCATGTTTCTGGGCAGCATGGCCGGATCTACCGGCGGCGGCATAAAGATCATGCGGATCATCCTGCTGGTTAAACACTGCTACCTCGAGCTCATCCGGATCATTCATCCTCATGCCACCACGATGGTCAAACTCGGCAATGTGCCGGTGTCCCAAACGATCATGCGCAGCATCTGGGGATTTTTTCTACTCTACATGGGGATATATATTCTGGGAGTGATTGCCCTGGCCGGCCTGGGCATGGACCTGATCTCATCCCTTTCCGCCATGGCGACGTGTCTGGGAAATGTGGGGCCGGGCCTCGGCAGTGTCGGGCCGATGGACAACTTTGCCGGCGTTCCCCTGGCCGGCAAATGGATCATGATCTTTTCCATGCTTCTGGGACGCCTCGAGATTTACACCATCCTGGTTCTTCTGATTCCCGCATTCTGGCGAAAATAAAACCTGCGTTAAAGATACTCTGCACCGGACACTCCGGAATGACTCTTTTCACGCAAGGTATACAAATGTAATACCTGTATTTCATTGACAAGCAAATGAATTATCTTTATACATACTAATATAGCCATCAAAAAACAAACATCGAATTCAAATTACAGGGGGGAATGTATGTATCAGTTGGTCAAACCGGATAACATTGTGGAAATACTTGAAAAATCAGTTGCCAAATATTCACAGCGACCTTTTCTTGGAACAAAAAACAAATCATCGAAACAATATGAATGGATTACTTTTGCTGATTTTGGAAAGCGTGTGGACAATGTCAGAAGCGGCTTGAGTCAGCTGGAGATTCAAAAGGATGATGCAGTCGGTATTATATGCAACAACAGCACAGAATGGGCCATATGCTTTTTTGCCACCAGCGGACTAAATGCACGGTTCGTCCCCATGTACGAAGCCGAACTGGCAAAGGTCTGGCAATACATTATCAATGACTCTCAGATTAAAGTGCTTTTTATCAGCAAGAAAGAAATATACGCCAAAATAAAAGATGCCCTTTCTTCAATACCCACGTTAAAAAAAGTTATCGTAATGGAAGGCGACGGACCGGACACTCTGGCGGACCTGGAAAAGAAAGGCACAGCCAAAACAGTTAAAAGCATCTATCCGGATTCGTCTTCGATCTGTATCCTGATTTATACATCGGGAACGACAGGCGACCCGAAGGGAGTGCTTCTTTCTCAGGCCAATATTACGTCCAACGCTCACGCCGCAATGGCTTGCTTCCCCAAAATGAATGAAAACGACAGGGCGCTGTCCATCCTGCCCTGGGCGCATGTCTTCGGACTTGCAGAACTTATCATTTACTGTTTTTTGGGCGGATCCATAGGCTTTGCAGAAAGCACTACAACCATCGCCGAAGATTTAGGCCTGGTTAAACCGACAATGCTGACAGCCGTTCCCAGAGTCTTTAACAAAGTATATGACGGGTTATGGACGAAGATGAACGAAGAAGGCGGGCTGCCCAAGGCGTTATTTGTCATGGGCGTGGAGAGTGCAAAGAAGAAACGGGAGCTTGCCGCAGAGGGCAAGTCCTGTTTCATGACGAATCTGAAATTTAAGATTGCCGATGCGATCGTTTTCAAGAAAATCCGGGAGAAGCTTGGCGGCAGATTAACAGGCTCCATGACAGGAAGCGCCATGATGAATCCGGAAATTTCTCATTTTTTCTGGGACATGGGGATACCGCTTTATGACGCTTACGGATTAACCGAAACATCGCCCGGCGCAACCATGAACCGCCCGACAAAATACAGGATAGGCAGCGTAGGTCCCGCCATGGGTCTGGGCAAAATCGTGATCGACAAGTCGGTTACCGGGCCGGATGCAACCGATGGGGAGATTATTATTTACGGGCCGAATGTGATGCAGGGCTACCATAACAAGCCTGAAGCCACTGCGGCCGTTATGACTCCTGACGGTGGATTTAGGACGGGTGACCGGGGACGTCTGGACAAAGACGGTTTCCTGTATATCACCGGAAGACTCAAGGAACAGTATAAGCTTGAAAACGGGAAGTATGTATTCCCGGTTGCCATTGAAGAAGATATTAAGCTGAATCATTATATTGAAAATGCCATGATTTACGGGGAAGGCCGGGAATTTAACATCGCCCTGATCGTCCCGGATTTTGCCGTACTGGACAAATGGGCGGAAAAAAACAGTTTACCAAAAGATCGTGCAGAACTGTTGAAAAAAGAAGAAACCAGGAAATTTCTCGAGAACGAAATAGTCAACCAGTTAAAAGCCACCTATGGAAACTATGAAATCCCCAGGAAATTTATATTCATTGATGAACCTTTTTCACTGGAAAACGGAATGCTGACGCAGACGATGAAGCTGAAGAGACGCGTTGTGTTTGATAAATACAAGGACCAGATTGAAAAGCTCTACGCGAAATAATCTTAAACCGGGAAATTGTTTTTGGTTTAAGATGTCATTTCGATCATCCTAAAAGAGCTTCTCCAGATGTTTTTTCAAAAAGAAACCTCACCGCTTTCCGGCGGTGAGGTTTCTTGCCTTTTAAACCATCTTCCATGAATTCTCCAGACAGCATGTGCAGTTTTGCAGATAAATGTCACAGGATTTTATGATGGCCGACACCAAAGATTTCTCTTGCCGGTTTTCCCATGATTTCCTTTCTGTCGTCAGCACACGAATACATTGAA
>CAZXIP010000070.1:0-8629 GCA_964640755.1 uncultured Smithella sp.
CTTGAGATCAGCAAAAAAACACTGCCGGCGGAAGTTTCCCGCGCGGAAGCCGGCCTGAAGAGCGCCAGGGATTCGATGATGGATGCCGCAAAAAATTACCGGCGCTTTGAGGAATTGTTCCGCAAAGAGGTGGTTACGGAAAAAGAACGTGACACGCTGAAGCTGCAATATGATGTCGCAAAATCACGGGTTGTGGAGGGCGAATCCCTTCTCAGGCTGGCAAGGGGAAACCTTGAACGGATTGACGCGGTCAGGGATGAGATAGCCACGGCAGCGGCTCAGATTGATGTGGCCAGGGCGTCTCTTGCCCAGGCCGCTGTCCAGCTGGGGTACACGAGGCTGAAATCTCCGCTCGATGGGGTGGTGACCAGCCGTAATATAGAACCGGGGGAAACCGTCAATGTCGGGAGGGAAGTCATTACGATTTCCGATCTGCATCGGGTGGATTTGAAAATATTTGTCGATGAGACCGTGATCGGTAAAGTGAAACCCGGGCAAAAAGTTGAAGTGACCGTCGATACGTTTCCGGGCAAGGTGTACAATGGAACCATTTCTTTTGTCTCACCGGAAGGGGAGTTCACGCCCAAAATCATCCAGACGCAAAAAGAAAGAGTCAAGCTGGTTTACCTCGTAAAAGTGTCCATTCCAAATCCGGACTATGACCTTAAGGCAGGCATGCCGGCGGATGCACGCATACGTGAGTAGCGGGAGGCGCGATGGTTGACTCATCCGAAAACCGGCAGCAGCTGGTGGAAGTAAAGAACCTTTCACACGCGTTCAATCTCGTTGAAGCGATCCGCGATATTTCGTTTCGTGTGCCCGTCAAAAGCATTTTCGGGCTGGTTGGATCCGATGGAGCCGGAAAGTCAACGGTTCTTCGGCTGATTGCCGGGATGATGAAACCGTCCGACGGCGAAATTATGATAGACGGTTTGTCCTCCGTTTCCGAGAGGCAAAAAATAAAGCACATCATCGGCTACATGCCCCAGCGATTTGGCCTTTACCAGGATCTGACCGTGGAAGAAAACATGATTTTTTTTATGGATGTTTTCGGCATTCCGCGCTCCGACAGGAAAGACCGCATGGAAAAGTACCTGGGCTTTTCCAACCTTTTGCCTTTTACGGACAGACTGGCCGGCGATCTTTCCGGCGGCATGAAACAGAAACTGGGCCTGGCCTGTGTTCTGGTTCATGAGCCGCGGCTGCTGATTCTGGACGAGCCGACCAATGGCGTTGACCCGGTCTCCCGGCACGAATTCTGGGATATTCTGGACAGTATGAAACAGGAGGGGATGACACTCGTCATTTCGACCGCCTATCTGGACGAAGGCGAAAAATGTGACCGTCTGGCCTTGATGCACGCCGGCGTCATTCTGGAGGAAAACTCACCCGACGCGATGCGGGGAATTCACCCGACACTGGAAGCGGCCATCATTGCGCGGATTACCGAAGTGGACAAGGAGCTTGTTCATGACGCCTTCTCCTTCTGAATCCATTTCGGTTTCTCAACTGGAAAAAAAATTCGGTAAATTTGTTGCAGTCAATAAAATCACGTTTTCCGTCAAAAAAGGAGAAATCTTCGGGTTCCTGGGCTCGAATGGATCCGGAAAATCCACGACGATACGCATGCTGTGCGGCATTATTACTCCCACATCCGGTACCGGTATGGTTGCCGGCTATGACATGATCAGCCAGACTGAAGAAATCAAGCAGGCCATCGGCTATATGTCGCAGAAGTTTTCCCTCTACGAAGATCTGACGCCATATGAAAATGTGCGTTTTTATTTGGGAATATACAGCGTTCCGCAAGATCAATGGCCCGAACGCATCGACTGGATACTGAATATGACGCACCTGCAGGATGTTCGCGATCGCCTCACGCGGGAGTTGCCTCCGGGTTGGCGTCAGCGGCTGGCGCTGGGCTGCGCACTTTTACATCGGCCGCAGATACTGTTTCTGGACGAACCCACATCCGGCGTTGATCCCATCACGCGCCAGCACTTCTGGAATTTTATCAGGCGCCTTGCGGC
This sequence comes from uncultured Smithella sp., assembly GCA_964640755.1. Taxonomy (GTDB): domain Bacteria; phylum Desulfobacterota; class Syntrophia; order Syntrophales; family Smithellaceae; genus UBA8904. The sequence goes on from CAZXIP010000070.1 coordinate 2,031, forward strand.
TGACGGTGTTACGGTTTTTGTCACCACGCATTACATGGATGAGGCCCTTTTTTGTGAACGCATTGTCATGATTAACTCGGGCAGTATTGTGGCATCGGGTTCTCCCGCAGAGATTATCGCGGAGGCCTGCCCGGACATGCCTGGCGCTGATTTGAACGATGCCTTCGTGTCGCTGATGAAGAGGATGCCGGATTGAATCCCTTACGATTGAAAGCCATTGTCCAGAAAGAGTTTTACCACCTGATCCGCGATTACCGCAGCCTGTATCTGGCGTTCGCCATTCCGCTGATTCTGATCATTCTTTTCGGTTATGCGCTGAGCCTGGATGTCGATCACATTAAAACGGTTGTGATTGACAATGACAAGACATGGCAAAGCCGCGATTTTACGATGAAACTGGATGCCTCTCCTTACTTTGACGTGGTGGCGAAGCCCGATGCATCGAGGCAGGTGGCAGACTATATCGATCATGACAGAGCTTCTGTGGCCATTCATATTCCTCCTGATTTTATGAAAAATATTACAGCGGACCGGGAGGCGCAGATGCAGATAATTATAGACGGCAGCGATCCGATCTTTGCCGGTGCCGTGCGAGGGTATTTGACAGCTTTTACCGAATTATATAATGCGAAGCTGCTTGTTTCTTTTCTCAACCGTCAGGGACAGGGGGCCATCAAGGTTCCCGCGGAAGGCCGTATCCGCATCTGGTTTAATGAAGATCTGGAGAGCCGCAATTTTATCATTCCGGGCATCATCGCCATTATCATCATGATTGTCGGCGCCATGCTGACGTCACTGGTGATCGCGAGGGAATACGAGGATGGCACGATGGAGACGATCAAATCTCTGCCGATTCACGCCGGTGAATTTCTCCTTGGCAAATCCATCCCTTATTTTTTCATCGGTCTGGCCGATGTGATGATTGCCATGCTGCTGGGGCAGCTTCTTTTCGGGATTGTGCTCAAGGGGAGTTTTTGGCTAATGCTCATCGCCACAACCTTGTATCTGATCTGCGCACTGTCTCTGGGGTTGTTTATTTCGTCAGTGACCAAATCGCAGCTGATGGCTAATCAGGCAGCGGTTATGTTTACATATCTGCCGTCTTTGCTTTTGTCCAACTTTGTCTTTCCGATCATCAACATGCCGCAGGCGCTGCAATGGGTGACGTATTTTGTGCCCGCAAGATACTATATCGACATCCTGGGCGGGCTCTACCTGCGCGATACCGGTCTTGCCTATCTGGGGATGGACATGGTTGTTCTGGGCGGTATGTGCCTCGTTATGATTGTGCTCAATTATATTCTGCTGAAAAAGGAAGGTCTATGAACTGGTCCAGGATCAGGGAATTGGTCCGCAAGGAATTTATTCAGCTGCTGCGCGATAAGCGCAACCGGGTGGTTCTCTTTGCGGCGCCGATCATTCAGATGCTGGTTTTCGGATACGTCGTTAATTATGATATCCGGACAATCCGAGTGGCCGTTGTTGATTATTCACACACAATGGAAAGCCGGAAACTCACGGATGCCTTTGAAGGCAGCCGCATTTTTTCAATCACCCATTTCCTGAATGATGAAAGGAAGTTTGAGAACCTGTTGCTAAGGGGCCAGGTGGATCTTGGGATTAAAATCCCGCAGGACTTTGCATCGGTCATCCGCAGTAGGCAGACGTCCCCTATCCAGATTGTTGCTGACGGTTCCATGAGCAACATGGCATCGCTGCGGATGGCCTATACGACATCTGTACTGGATCAATTCAACCGGGGGATGCTCCGGGAGCTGTATCCGCAGCAGATGCAATATGGCAGAATCGACATGCGTATCCGCACGTGGTACAATCCAAATCTGGAAAGTCAGCATTTCTTTGTACCGGGGATTGTGGCGTTTGTCGTCATGCTGATATCCCTGCTTCTGACATCCATTGCCATTATTCGTGAAAAAGAAGCGGGCACCATGGAACAGATTATCGTTACTCCCTTGAAATCTTATGAATTCATTTTAGGAAAAACGATTCCCTATACCATCATTTCGCTTCTCCAACTTATGGTAGTCATTGTTGTCGCTATTTACTGGTTTGAAATACCTCTGGCGGGAAGTATCCCGCTTCTGTTTTTTGCGGCTTGTCTGTTTCTTTTGAGCACACTGGGCATCGGTCTGTTTATCTCGACGATTTCAAAAACACAGCAGCAGGCGATGATGACTACGTTCTTTTTCATTCTGCCATTCTTCATGCTCAGTGGATTTGTTTTTCCGATTGCCAATATGCCGGAAGTTGTTCAATGGCTTACCTATCTGAACCCGCTGAGGTATTTCCTGGTGATCCTGAGGGGGATTTTTCTCAAGGGTGTCGGGTTGGATGTTCTCTGGCCTCAATATCTTTATCTGACGATTCTGGGAGCGATCGTTTTTTCGGGTGCAATTGTCCGCTTCAAAAAACGGCTGGATTAGTGTAAAGACAGGCCAAAGGCTAAGGATGTGGGGATGCTCAAAGTTATTGAAGACGAAAAACTGATTGCCCGATATGCGCGGCAGTTTGCGGGAACGTTCAGGCCGTTCATGGACGAAAAGATCAGGGTAAAACTGGGGCATCAGGGCGCGAGTTTCAGCGCAAGGGTCTCATGGTCAAAAAAACTCGGCATCTGGATATTTTCGCGCTCGGCAAAAGATGTCCGCTACTGGAATGCGTTCGGCCTTGGCAAACCTGAGGTATCCGGGCACCTGACGATAACAGCGGAAATCAATTTTCCGCGGTCGGGAATCGACCGGAAAACGGGGGCGGCATTTGCCAGGGATGCATGGAACCATGTCTACGTGATACACCGGGGTAAAATCGGCGGCGGGAAAAAGGGAGTCGGAAAGACCCTTTTTGAAGAAAACTATCGGGGTAACTGGGCCTGGATGGAAGACGGGGATTCGCTGTCGGAAGTTGCAGTGATCGGTGCATTGCACAGCCCCCGTTTCGCCATGCAGGCAGCCCAGTTTATCAGAAAAATAGAAAAACTCAAATCGACGGCATCGTTTTCTCCCCAGACGTTACTTAATTTTTCAGAGGTGGCATTTCATGAAGAGCTTGTTGGAAGTCCGCCCTCATTACCTCCGGATAATGTTGCCGACGCCTGTGACCATGACTTAATTATCAGTCAGCTGGCTGCGCTTCTTCACCGCTGGAAATTTAAGATCGGCAATGACGCAAATATCGATTTGTTCCTGACGAAGCCGCCCTCTGACGGATTGTCTCACATCATCGCCGTTTGTGCTGACACAAGGGAGAAAGCAGTGATGGCTGTGACGGCAAAACTGCTTTTACAAAAAGCCGTCCAGACGGGTCACCCTTCCGCCCTTCTGCTATTGCCGGAGGATAAAGTGGAGCAATACGCGCATCAAATGCGGCGGCTGCACATCGATGTGCTCGGCTTTCGGGTGGAGGGCGAAAAAATATTATTTCCTGATCTAGAAAAAATAAAGCATGATCCAAATTAACGGTGGCCAGAAGAACCGTAATAATGCCGTAAATCTATCCGGAAATCCTTTAGCAATCCAAAAAACCAACTTCTATAAAAATTTTTAGATCTTTTTTTTCAGACACATCCTTTTGCGGGAAGAGAATTTTTTAAATATTTGCTTGTAAAGGCCATGGATATTTGGTTTATTAACCAGTAGGGGTTTCAGGTACAGAGGAAAATCAGGCCCCGATGTTCAATCTTGATGATGTATGAGAGATTAAAGGACATTTTAATCATTTACTGGACTGCCGTTTTCAGCCGTGGCTGTGCCTGTTCCCGCAGGAAGTGTTCATTTATAATGATAATCGGCAAATATGTCCGGTTGCAACCGGCAGTATTTGTTGAAGAATACAGGTTATGACGTCGTGACGGCGAAAAATCGTGGCGACGCCATGGAAAGTTACCGGCAGGCTTAATAAGCCGCCATCCCTTTTTAGGGAAAATCCTTGCATGCAGGAAAATCTAAAAGGAGCATCTATGGGCGAAGGAATAAATGATTACACAAAAAACATTGTTGATCTGAGACGACACATGTGGATGGATGGCGTCGAGGTGGAGTTGCGCCGGCTGATCTGGCAGATTGCCGTCGTTGGCAAGTATATCTCCGCTAAAATCCATGAATCCAATCGCAAACTGGCCGGTTTTAAAAATATTTACGGGGAAGAACAGCTGGCGCTGGATCGCATAACTGACGACATCCTGAAAAATAAACTGCATCATTCCGGATTCGTCAGCCACTACGCTTCCGAAGAACTGGAAGATATCGTTGCCATCGGCAACGGGCAGGAAAAATATATTGTCACAGCCGATCCCCTGGACGGATCATCGCTTGTGGATACCAATCTGGCCATCGGCACGATCATTGGCATTCACCAGAAATCCATTTTTGATTGCGGAAGAAATTCAATGGTCGCGGCGCTTTATATCACCTACGGTCCGCTGATCACGATGATTTATTCGGCGGGCAAAGGCGCGCACGAGTTTGTTCTGGACCGCGAGGGAGAATACGTCCTTTCGGAAGAAAAAATTAACCTCAAAGAAAAAGGATCCATTTTTTCACCGGGAGGTCTGCGCAGGGACTGGACAGACGCGCATTTAAAATTTATTGAAAAGCTGGAGCAGGATGGTTACAAACTCCGTTACAGCGGCGGGTTTGTTCCCGACATCAATCAGGTTCTGATTAAAAAAGGCGGGTTGTTTACCTATCCGGCGCTGAAAAAATCGCCTGAAGGCAAACTCAGGCTGCTGTTCGAGCTGCAGCCGATGGCCTTCATTATGGAGCAGGCCGGCGGGAAGGCCACGGACGGGAAACAGGATATTTTGTCTGTGAAGGTAACCTCGGTCAATCAACGTTCGCCGATTTACATCGGCTCCGCGGCGGAAGTGACAATGGCGGGACAATTCCTGTCGCAATAATTCAAGATAATAAGGAGCAGCCATGATTTACGAAAACAAAGATCAGCTGAAAAAGGGATGTGAATCGATCCTCGCCATTGACGAGGACGAGGTCCGCGTTTTAGACGAAGATAGATTTCAGGGGAAATTGATCGATGATTTAATTTATACGGTTGTGTTCAGTCCCGATCCGGCAACAAAGGAGGCCGCGGGATTTCTTATTCGCCGGGGTGCGGCCGCGCTGGGGATCCTGTCTTCATCGATTCAGACGCTCTATGAAGCGATGGGCCGAAAGGAAGTCAGCGGTTTCACGGTTCCGGCAATCAATCTCCGCGGGATTACCTATGATTCGGCGCAGGCGGTATTCCGCGCCGCAGTGAAAGGAAAAGTGGGTCCCGTTCTCTTCGAAATCGCTCGCTCGGAAATTGATTATACCAGTCAAAGACCATTTGAATATACCTGTTCGGTTACCGCCGCAGCCGTAAAATCCGGATGGCGGGGACCGATCTTTATTCAGGGTGATCATTTCCAGATCAATGCGAAGAAATTTGCCGCGGACGCCGAAAAGGAAACCCAGGGGGTCAAAAATCTGATCTGGGAAGCAATTGAAGCCGGATTTTACAATATCGACATTGACACGTCCACGCTGGTTGATCTGTCGCAACCCACCATCAAAGATCAGCAGAGGAATAATTTTTCGCTGGCTGCAGAACTGACGACCATGATCCGCGACCTGGAGCCGCAGGGGATCACCATATCCGTGGGTGGTGAAATCGGCGAAGTCGGCGGCAAGAACAGCACCATCGAAGAATTACAGGCATACATGGACGGCTACCTCGAAGAACTAAAAAAACGGGGAGATGCGATGAAAGGCATAAGCAAGATCAGCGTGCAGACAGGGACCACGCACGGCGGCATTCCTCTTGCCGACGGGACCGTCGCGAAAGTGAAAATTGATTTCGACGTTCTTGAGAAGTTATCCGAAACCTCGCGTCTGAAGTACGGATTGTCAGGAGCGGTTCAGCACGGTGCGTCCACACTGCCGGATGAAGCGTTTGACCGTTTCCCCGCCACCGGCACCGCCGAAATTCACCTGGCCACCGGTTTCCAGAACATGATTTTTGACAGCAGTGAATTCCCCGGTGAGTTGCGGGCAAAGCTTTATGATTATTTGAAAAGCAACATGAAAAATGAATGGAAAGAAAAGGACACGGAAGAACAGTTCATCTACAAAACCCGCAAGAAAGCATTCGGGCCGTTCAAACTGGAATTGTGGCATCTGCCTGCAGATGTCCGCGGCCGGATCTGTGATGCACTGGAGCGCCAGTTTGCCTTCCTGTTTGAAAAACTGAAGGTGAACGGAACGCGGGAGATTCTGGATAAGTACATTCAGCCGGTTGATGTGCCGCTGAAGATGCCTGCAGCCTTGAAATAAGATCATGAAAGCGGCTGTTCTGGAGAAAATTACGAATGTTCGTGAAAATCCACAGCCGCTTTCTTTTGTGAAAATTCCCGATCCGGTTCCCGGTGAAAAACAAATCCGGGTTCGTGTAACCGCATGCGGTGTCTGCCACACGGAACTTGATGAAATCGAAGGCCGGACTCCTCCTGTTTCACTTCCTTTTATACCGGGTCATCAGATTGTCGGTTTTGTGGATAAGCAGGGACCGAAGGCCTCAAAGCATGATGAAGGTTTGCGGGTAGG
>CAZXIP010000071.1:0-8479 GCA_964640755.1 uncultured Smithella sp.
TCAGAGCCCCCGGCAGGCATTGCCAGACTGTCGGCCTGCCTGAAGGCCAACCGCATTGAACATCAGGTGGTGGATGCAAATCTTGAAGGCATGCTTTGCCTGATGCGATCTGCCGCAAAGGACGGAGCCTGCCGCAGCCACTGGGATATCCGCTCCTTTAAAAATCTGGAAGACAATCTGCTCGCCCTGCAAAGCATCGGCACTTTCCATAACAAAAGCCGCTACACTCGCGCCGTCGTGGACGTCAACCATGCCCTGAATGCGGCAGGCCAATCTTACGGGGCAATTTTGTCTCTGTCCGATTACACAGACAAGAGACTTTCTCCGGTTAAAAGCGGCGATTTGATCGCGGCTGCAGATAATCCCGAGACCAATCCCTTTTACCCGTATTTTTCAAAACGTCTGACGGGGGCGCTGGAGGAGACTCCTGACTATATCGGTTTTTCCCTGAATTTTTTAAGTCAGGCAATCTGCACCATGGCCATGATCGGTTTTATCAAAAAACAGCATCCCGGGCAGAAAATAATCCTGGGAGGATCACTGACCACATCCTGGGTACAAATCACCGGCCGATCTGATTTTTTTTCCGGCCTTGTTGATGAAGTCGTCGCGGGAGCGGGAGAAGAAAAGCTGCTGGATCTCTTAGGTGTAAAAGATATTCAAAGAAACGGCTACACGGATTACAGCCTTCCTGCAGAAAATCAATATTTGTCTCCGGGTTTTGTTCTGCCCTACAGTACTGCGCGCGGATGCTGGTGGCGAAAGTGCGCCTTCTGCCCGGAAACAACCGAGGGAAATCCCTACCTTCCACTGCCTTCCACCCGTGCTGCAGATGAATTGAGAACCATAACAGAAAAGACAAGACCTTCATTGATCCACATTCTGGATAGTTCCATCGCCCCGGTGAGGCTGCAGGCAATGGCACATCAGCCGCCGGGCGCCCCATGGTATGGTTTTGCCCGCGTTACCGAGCATTTAACTAATGAGGATTTTTGCCGCGCTTTGAGGGCAGCCGGCTGTGTCATGCTGAAACTCGGCATCGAATCCGGTGACCAATCCGTACTCGACAGCATGAACAAGGGGATCGACTTGAAGACGGCTTCCGCGGCTCTAAAGACAATCAACGGGGCAGGGATTGCTACCTACTGCTATTTCCTGTTCGGCACCCCGCAGGAAAGCAAGGCAAGTGCCGTCAAAACACTCGATTTTGCAGTCCTTCACGCCGATTGCATGAACTATCTTAACCTTGCTGTTTTTAACCTGCCCGCGGGCAGTCCGGAGACACAAACCCTTGCAACATCTGATTTTTATGAGGGAGATTTGTCTTTGTATAAAAGCTTTCAGCACCCTGGCGGCTGGCAGCGCGCGGACGTACGCAATTTTCTTCAGAAAACATTCAAGAAACATCCCGCGATCGCGACGATTCTGACACGCACTCCGGAATTTTTCACCTCGAACCACGCGCCATTTTTCACTTTTCAAAAAAAATAATTTCCATCTATTGACATCGCCTAGATGTTGTGGTTAATGACATTCATCATACTATATGTAGTGTTTTTTTATTCAACAAACCTCTTAATCATGTTCGAAGGAGTTCATTTCCATGGAAAAAAAGCCTTATTCCCCTATTGTTCCGGCATTGACAAAAAACGCGATTACTGTTCTGGAGCGCCGCTACCTGAAGCGCGATAAAGAGGGAAAGATCCTGGAAACTCCTGTCCAAATGTTTCACCGCGTGGCGGATACCATCGCGTTGGCGGATAAAAAATTTGATGAAAAGGCTGATACTGCCGTTATTGCAGAAGAGTTTTTCAGAATGATGTCCCTGCTGGAATTTCTACCCAATTCACCAACACTGATGAACGCGGGACGCGAACTGGGACAGCTGTCGGCATGTTTTGTCCTGCCGGTGGGCGACTCCATGGAAGAAATCTTCGATGCCGTGAAATTCACCGCACTGATTCACAAATCCGGCGGAGGTACGGGTTTTTCTTTTTCCCGTCTGCGTCCCGCCAACGATGTTGTCCTCACGACAAAAGGCATCTCCAGCGGTCCCATTTCATTTATGCGTGTTTTTGATGTGGCCACGGAAACCATCAAGCAGGGAGGTACGAGGCGTGGAGCCAACATGGGTATCCTGCGGATTGACCATCCGGATATCATGGACTTCATCATGTGCAAGGCCGACAAAAAGCAACTCAACAATTTCAACATCTCCGTGGGCCTGACCGAAGCTTTCATGCAGGCGGTGGAAAAAGATGAAAATTATGACCTGATCAATCCCCGCGACGGTCAGGTTTCGGGAACCCTCAACGCGCGTAAGGTTTTCAATCGGATCATCACGCAGGCATGGGAAAACGGCGAACCGGGCATTGTGTTTCTGGATCGGCTCAACCGTGACAACCCGACGCCTCACATAGGCACCATCGAATCCACAAACCCCTGTGGGGAACAGCCGCTCCTGCCCTACGAATCATGCAACCTGGGCTCCATCAACTTGAGCAAAATGGTTCAAGGCGGCCAGGTTGACTGGAAGCGGCTCAAGGAAGTCGTTTATCTGGCCGTGCATTTTCTGGACAATGTTGTGGAAATCAATAACTATCCCCTGCCCCAGATTGCAGCGATGACCATGGGAAATCGGAAAATCGGACTGGGTGTCATGGGCTGGGCGGATATGCTGATCCAGCTGGGCATTCCCTACGACACAGAAGAAGCCGTTGAACTGGCCGGCAAAGTGATGGGATTCATCAATGATCAGGGACACGCGGCCTCGCAGGCGCTGGCCAAAACCCGCGGCGTGTTTCCGAATTTTAAAGGGTCCGTGTATGACAAGAACGGAGTGCCGCCGGTACGAAATGCAACAGTTACCACCATTGCACCCACCGGAACGATTTCGATCATGGCCAATGCTTCATCAGGCGTGGAGCCGCTCTTTGCCGTATCATACGTTCGGCAGGTCATGGATAATGATATTTTGGTGGAAGTGCATCCCTTGTTCGAAGCCATTGCCAAAGAACGGGGTTTTTATTCTCCGGAACTGATGCAGAAAATTGCCGAACACGGCACCCTGAGGGACCTTCAGGAAATTCCCGAAGATATCCGCAATCTGTTTGTCACCGCCCACGATATTTCACCGGACGTGCACATTCGCATGCAGGCCGCTTTTCAAAAACACACAGACAACGCGGTCAGCAAAACGGTCAACTTCTCCAACGGAGCCACGGTACAGGATGTGGCACGGGTATATGAACTGGCTTATAAGCTCGACTGTAAGGGCGTTACGATATACCGTGACGGCTCGCGCGATCAGCAGGTCCTGTCCGTTGCAAAAAAAGAACAGGCGTTTGAAGCGGCGGCACCGGACAAAGACAAATCAGCAAGCAAACGAGAACGTCCAAAAGTGCTGAAGGGCTGGACGTATCAGATGCAAACCGGATGCGGGCCACTTTACATAACGGTCAACGAGGACAATACAGGTCTTTTTGAACTCTTCACAACGATGGGGAAAGCCGGCGGCTGCGCCGCCTCCCAGAGCGAAGCGATCGGACGCATGGTGTCGCTGGCCTGGCGCAGCGGTCTTCAGGCACGCCAGGTGATCAAGCAGCTGCAGGGCATTTCCTGTCACTCGCCGTCCGGTTTCGGAGAAAACAAAGTTTTGTCCTGTGCCGACGCAGTGGCCAAAGCGATTCAGGCTCACATGGCCGCCAACGGCGGTAAAGTGCAGCACACAAAGCGCGTCTTCCTCAAGGGCGCCTGCCCTGACTGCGGAGGCATTGTTGAACATGAAGGCGGCTGTGCTGTCTGTCGCCTCTGCGGTTACAGCGAGTGCGCCTGACGATTCATTCATACGTTCCCGTCGGTAAATACCATCAGAAAAAAATCCCTGCTGCAAACAGCGGGGATTTTTCTACCGAAATAAAGGATGTTATAAAACATAATCCATCGATATTGCTTGAAAAATATGAACAATCGTGTATAAAGAGTCTTAAATTTTAACAACGCTGATTTCCGTTTGCCGGATCTTAATTTTCATGATTTCTGCAACTCGTGATGTAATCACAAAGAACAGATGAGGTAATCCCATGCCGCCCAAAAGAGAGTACAAAGCTGAAGACGTAATTAATGCCGCCCTTGAGGTCGTTCGAGAAAAAGGCTTCAGCAAGCTTTCAACAAGAACGATCGCGGAAAAGCTCCATTCGTCCACCATGCCCATCTATTACAGCGGAGTTACCATGCCCGAAATTGAAAAAGAAATCGCAACAAGGGCCTGGGCCATTCTTGAAAAGCATCAGTCAAAGGTTCGAACGGGAGACCCGGTGATGGACATGATCATTGGTTTTGTCATGTTTGCCAGGGAAGAAAAGAACCTCTTCAGGTGCTTTCGCAGTGAAAAGATGAACACGGTGAATATTGTGAATGCGGAAAAAGCCTTTCAGAAAAACATGCAGATTCTCAAGGACCATAACATTATGAAAAAATTTTCCCCTGAACGGGTGACGGACGTCCTCATTCAGGGATGGATTTTTGCAAATGGAATTGCCCTTCTTGTCAACAGCCCGATTGTTAAAAGCATCCCGGAATTGAATTCAGAAGAATCCATTATCAGATTTATTAAGGACGCCACCCGAATCTACTGGAGGGGGGTTGAAAGTATTATGGAGGAGAATGGTCCATGATGCATCGGGTTCTGATACGGTCTATTATTTTTCTGCTTCTATTGTGCCCCTTCGTCTTGACGCAGGCCTATGCCCAATCATGTGAAAAGGTTGTCCGGTCGGTCAACGCGCATCTTTCACCCCGGATCGATGAGCGGGAACTGGTTGAGGTTCTCCGCTATCTGAATGCGACGGACCATAAAAAACTTCCGCCCGGTTTTGTAAGCAAACGGCAGGCCCGGTCAATGGGATGGAAACCCGGCAGGGATTTGTGGTCTGTAAATGGTCTCAGGGGTTCCAGCATCGGCGGCGACCGGTTTCATAACCGGGAGGGGCAGCTGCCTTATGATCAATGGCGTGAGGCAGACCTGGACTACCGTGGGGGACGGCGCGGTGCCAAGCGTCTTGTTTTTTCCCGCAGCGGGGATCGGTTTGTTACTGTGGATCACTATAATACTTTTCTGGAGGTACCGCCATGCGAATAAAACGATGCACGCTAAACGGTCTTAAGATCCATTCTCTTGACGATCTCTATGATCGGCTCACAAAAAGGCTTTCTCTTCCCGCGCACTTCGGCCGCAATCTCGATGCGCTCTGGGATGTTCTTTCCACGGACGTGGAAGGCCCGTTTGAAATTGTCTGGACGCACAGCGATGATTCCAAAGAATCCATGGGCAGAGATTTTAACCGGGTTGTGAAACTGTTCAAAGAGTTGAAAAAAGAACGAGACGACTTCACGTTGACAATCTTTTCATAAAATAAAAATGCGAACCAAAGCGCTCAAAGGCCGCCCGGTCCAGCGCATCCCGGTGTGACGGGTGTGCGATGCTGATAATCAGCCGCGCCCTTTCCTGCAGCGACCGTCCGTAAAGGTTAACCGCTCCGTATTCCGTCACCAGCCAGTGTACGTGAGCGCGTGTGGTCACCACTCCCGCTCCGGGCAGCAGCACGGGTGCAATTTTGCTGATACCTTTGTCCGTGACCGACGGCATGGCGATAATGGCCTTGCCTCCCCGGGAACGTGAAGCGCCGTAAAAAAAGTCAATCTGTCCGCCCACACCCGAGTAGCATTTCGTCCCCAATGAATCAGCACCGATCTGGCCGGTCAGATCAATCTGCAGAGCGGAATTGATGGCTGTGACCTTCGGGTTTCTGGATATTACAAACGGATCATTGGTATAGCGGACATCCATCATCAGCACCTGGTCGTTCTGGTGCGTATAATCATACAACGGCTCGGAACCCAGGAGAAACGTCGCCACCATCTTGCCGACATCAATCGCCTTGTTTGCGCCGTTGATCACACCTTTTTCAGCCAGCGGGATCACGCCGTCGGCAAACATCTCCGTGTGGATTCCCAGGTTTTTATGACCGCCCAGTTCATTGAGCACCGCATTGGGAATCGCACCGATGCCCATCTGCAGAGTGGCTCCATCTTCAATGAGGGCCGCGCAATTCCTTCCAATGGCCGATTCAATGCCATCGGGCTTTTCGAAATGAATGGTTTCCAGCGGTGTGTCATCTTCGACAAAAAGATCGATTTTATCGGCCCCGATAACAGAATCTCCAAATGTGCGTGGAACATTCGGATTAATGACCGCGATCACGGTATCGGCAACCTCGATGGCGGCAATCGACGCATCAACAGACGTTCCCAGGGATACACGGCCCGCCGTGTCCGGCGGGCAAACCTGCACCATGGCTACGTTGCAGGGAAGATAACCTTCACGGTACAGACGTTGGGTTTCGCTTAGGAAAACCGGAATGTAATCCGCAAAACCGTCCTGAGTCTGCCTGCGGACATTCGGGCCGACAAAAAAGGAATCCAGCTGAAAAATACCCTCGAATTCCGGATCGGCGTAAGGGGCCGGACCTTCCGTGTGCAGATGATGAATGTGGACGTTCTCCAGCTCACCCGCCCGCCCGCGGCGGCACATGGCGGCAACCAGACACTGGGGTGAACTGGCAACGGAACTCAGATGGATATGATCGCCCGATTTGATCACCCGGACGGCTTCGTCCGGGGTAACCGTTTTCAATATACTCATTCGCTGGCACCGTTTGTATTTACTATGACAAATATCGGGCGCATTATCAAGCATCCCTATCAGCCTAAAAGCCTACCAGAAACTCCCTGATGTCGCGCGATAGCCGGTCGGGTTTTTCCAGGGGAATCGCGTGACCACAGTTTTCGTAAATAATCATTTTTGCCCGGGGGAGTGCTTTTTTGTAATCTTCAGCCAGAGGAATCGGAAAGATCGGGTCCTGATCGGCCAGAATGATCAGAACAGGCCGGGAAATGTTTTGGGCAAGGTGGTTAATATCAAAAACGCTGGCGGCTGAAAACTGACGCAAAAAAGCATACAAAGGCTGAGGATTCTTCATCCTGATGCATACGGACTGATCCAGAATGTCCGGGTGTTTTTCAACAAATCCGGGCGCTGTCATCAGCGTCATATCGATGCGATATGCCTGCTCGGGCGTTTTACCGGCGATTTCCGCGGCAACTTTCTCCCAGAACGGCTTGCTCAATTTAGCAGACCGGCTCCCTCCCATTCCGGTACCAACCAGAATCAGGCGATCGACCATATCCGGATAGGACAGGGCCATTTCCTGGGCAATAAAGCCGCCCATTGACAATCCCGCCACGTTGGTTTTTTCAATGCCCAGCGCCTTGAGCAGACCCGCGGCATCCGAGGCCATCAGGGCGATACTGTATTCCTCATCCGGCTTGTCGCTTCGGCCGATCCCCCGGTTGTCCAGCGCGATCACCCGAAAATCTTTCGAGAGTTCCTGAATCTGCGCAAACCACAAATCCATCGGAAACGCCAATCCGTTGATCAGAATCAGCGGCTCACCCTTGCCCCGTTCTTCATAATAAATCCTGATTCCGTTGACGGTTTGATGCGGCATAAAAGGATCTCTTCTTCATGCTGTATGATGTGGAATAAAATCCTCCCGCAGTGGACTGCGGGAGGATGATGGAGAAAAAGAATTTTACACGGCTTCGATGGCGATGGCCATGCCCTGACCGCCGCCGATGCAGAGGGACGCCAATCCCAGGCTGACATTTCGCCGCTTCATTTCATTGGCCAGCGCAAGCACGATACGCGCTCCCGAACAGCCGACCGGATGGCCGATGGAAATGGCGGATCCGTTGACATTGGTGATGTCCCAGGGAATATTCAATTCACGAAGACAGGCAATGGCCTGGGAGGCAAACGCCTCGTTGAGCTCAAACAGACCATAATCCTTGATTGACGTGCCTGTAACCCTGAGCAGTTTGCGCACGGCAGGGACGGGTCCCAATCCCATATACGCGGGATCAACACCGCCTGACGCATAACCCTTGATCCGCGCCAGAGGTTTTAAACCCATCTGCTTGGCTTTTTCTTCGCTCATGATCAGCAGGGCTGCAGCCGCGTCGTTGATGCCGGAGGCGTTGCCGGCCGTTACCGTACCGTCCTTCTTGAAGGCCGTGTTCAATTTGGCCAGTTTTTCCATGCTGGTATCCATTGGTCGCTCGTCTGTATCAAAAACAATGGGATTGCCTTTTTTCTGCGGAATGGTGACCCCGACGATTTCGTCTTTCAGGATGCCGTTTTTAATGGCGTTGCGGGCGCGTGTGTGGCTCTCGAGGCTCAGCTTGTCCTGCTCCTCCCGGGAAATGTTGTAGCGGGCGGCAATATTTTCGGCGGTAATCCCCATGTGGTAACCGTAGAAGATCTCATACAGCGCGTCAAAAACCATCAGGTCAACGGTTTTGCCAAAAGGCATATCCATGCGGTGACCCCAGCGGGCCTTGGGCAGACCGATCGGAACAT
>CAZXIP010000072.1:0-8478 GCA_964640755.1 uncultured Smithella sp.
TGGATATACTTCTGAATGCTTTCTTCGTCAATTATCCCTGGCCTTAGGATTCTGGCAGGTGCGCAGGATGCATCAATAATAGTGGACAACATCCCGATTTTTGTTATTCCCACATCAACCACGGCATCTATCTTATCGCCGATTTGCCGGATGACCTGATCTGCATTTGCACATTCGGAGGCGCCGGAGAGGTTTGCACTGGTTGCGGTCAGCGGTTTGCCCGTTTTTTCAGCGATACCCCTGGCAATGTCATTGCCGGATAAACGTATGCCAATCTTGCCGGTGTTTGCCGTCAAAAGCGGGGAAATCCTGTCGGATGCTTCAAAAATAATCGTGAGCGGCCCGGGCCAGAAGGCATCCATCAGTTTCCGGGCGGAATCGGTGACGTTGCGCACCAGCGGATAAACATCCTGCAAATGACCGATGACTACGGAGATGGGATTGTTAAAATTCCGGCCTTTGATTTCAAAAATTCTGCGAATCGCCTGATCGTTCGTGGCGTCTACGCCCAGGCCGTAAACAGTTTCGGTGGGATAGGCAATAATGCCGCCCCGGGAAACAAAGGCGGCGGCATCACGTATCAAATTCTCTTTGGAATAGTCTGTACTGGCTTTCAGGATTTGGGGCATGAAAGATTTTCCTGTTTTTTCTCTACCTCTTTGGCCATTTTGGCCATATACGCGGCAAGTTTCTTGTTAAGAGACTGATCTTCCAGTGCGAGCAACCGGACGGCAAAAAGGGCGGCGTTTTTTGCACCGGCTTTTCCGATGGCCATCGTTGCTACGGGGATTCCTCCCGGCATCTGGGCCGTGGAGAGCAGAGCGTCCAGCCCATTCAGCGACGTGGCGTCGATAGGAACGCCAATCACCGGCAAAAGGGTTTGTGAGGCAATGACACCGGCCAGATGTGCCGCAGCGCCAGCCCCGGCAATAATGATTTTCACGCCTCGCGTAGCCGCCGTTTTGGCAAATTTTGTTGTGCGTTCAGGGGTGCGATGCGCCGATGTCAGAATCAGCTCGGAGCCGATTCCGAATTCGTCGAGAATTTTTACTGCCTCGGTCATAATCGGCAGGTCGGAATCACTGCCCATTACAACACTGACCAATACATTATTTTTGGCGCTTTTTGCTGTCATGCAGGCTCCTTTTGGTTATTGAAATACGTTTCTCCGATAGATCAAGGCAATCCTTGAAGGATTTAACCATTATTTAAAGGGTCATTAACGTATTGAGACATGTTTTGCAAGATGGTTTTTACCAATAGTTGCCGAACAGCCCGTGGCTTTAGTCATGGGGATATAAGGCGATACCATTATTTATATTGTTTTGTCTTGCAATATATAGCCATTAGCTGTATAATCTATCTATGGAATTCAAAAGCAACAATAATGTCGTCTATTCCTGCAAATACCATGTTGTCTGGTGCCCTAAGTATAGGCGAAAAGTTCTTAATGGAGATGTCGCGGATCGGTTAAAGTCACTGATTCGCCAAATTGTCGCAGAACATGAGTCGGAGATTGTTGGGCTGGAAATTATGGCTGATCATGTCCACCTTCTCGTTGAAGTAGATCCTCAATACGGTATTCACAGACTCATAAAGCAGATCAAGGGGCTGACATCTCACAGACTCCGGCAGGAGTTCCCTAGCATCAAAACAAGGTTGCCGACTCTATGGACCAATTCCTATTTTGTTTCTACGGTTGGCGGTGCTCCCTTGGCAATGATTAAACAATATATAGAGAATCAAAAGAAACGATGACAGATACCTTTATTCATGAAATACCGCTCAAGACAACTCCTCATGATGAGGCAGTGCTTAACGTGCGCCTTGATGCTGCAAGAAATCTCTATAATGCCTGCCTCTGGGAATCTCTCCGGCGATTGGATCTCATGAGAGAGTCGAAAGCATATCAGTCTGCAAGAAAATTGCTGAAGGGCAAGGAGCGCAATGAGGCATTCAATCTATGCCGGAATAAACACGGTTTCCAGGAATATGCGCTCCATCCCTTTGCATCGGCAACCTGTAAAGCCTGTTGGATCGGCGAGCACCTCGATGCCTTCACTATCCAGAAAATAGCCTCCCGCGCATTTGGTGCCGTGCAACAATGCGCCTACGGTGGGCGGGGCAGGCCGAGGTTCAAGGGCAAAGGTTGGTTCACCTCCGTTGAAGGGAAAAGCAACGCCTCCGGCATCCGTTGGCGTGATGGTCATGTTCTGTGGAACGGTCTGAAGCTGGAACCGTTATTTAACCATAAGGATAAGTACGGAGTTGAAGGCCATGCTTTTTCCTGCCGGGTGAAGTATCTTCGGCTGGTGAAGCGGTCCATCGGCGGCCACCTCCGCTGGTCGGTGCAGTTGATCCTTGAAGGAACACCCCATCAGAAAGAGAAAAACATCATCTCTGATAAAGAGTGCGGCCTCGACATAGGTCCGTCCACGATTGCGGCTGTGGGCGAAGATGACGCCTTTCTCTCCCAGTTCTGTGACGAGGTGGTGCAGCCCTGGAAGGACCTTAAACGCGAGCAGCGTGCGCAAGACCGGAGCAGAAGGGCAACGAACCCCAACAACTACAATGAAGACGGCACCGTAAAGAAAGGCTCTCGCAAGTGGCACAAGTCGAACCGCTATAAGAAACGTCAAACAAGAATTGCAGAAACCCAAAGAAAGCTTGCGGCCACGAGGAAGAGACAGCACGGCGAGCTGGGCAATAAGATTTTGCATCTCGGCAAGATCATAAAAATCGAGAAGCTCTCGTATAAGTCTTTTCAGAAGAACTATGGCCGCAGTGTAATGGTTCGTGCTCCCGGAATGTTCATCGAGCAATTAAACCGCAAAGCTGCAAACGCTGGCGGGAAAGTTGAGGATATCAACACCAGGACCACCAAACTGTCTCAGACCTGCGTCTGTGGAGCCGTCGAGAAGAAGCCTCTCAGACAACGACACCATGTCTGCGGCTGTGGGGTAGAGGCTCAACGTGATTTATTTTCGGCATATCTGGCAAAACATTGTAGCAACAACATACTTGACATTCACCGGGCGAAAGTTGCCTGGTCGGCTGCGGAACCGCTGCTGCAACGGGCGATGTCAAGGATCACTGAAACAGCAAATCGAAGGCCTGTGCCTTCGAGCTTCGGTATATTCCGGAGACAGAGCTGTTCGCCCGTTAAAGACGGATCGACCCTCATCGAGGTCGCGGATGTTGTAGCCTGCAAAGGCGAGAGCCGCGAAAAGATGAGTGGTTCTGCCGCTAGAACCCCCTGGCTTTAGCCATGGGGAGGTTCAGCTTGACATATCGGGCTATAATCTTTAATGTATCACGCATCCATTCCAAAGGAGATGATCATGAATAATAATCTTATCGCAGTCGTTGAAACTGATAAAGGCACCATACGGTTAAAATTATTTGCCGATCAAACGCCGGTTACGGTAAGCAATTTTGTCAATCTGGCGCAGCGGGGATATTACAATAATCTGAAATTTCATCGCGTGATTCCGGATTTTATGATTCAGGGCGGCTGTCCGGCCGGCGACGGACGTGGCGGTCCCGGCTACAAATTTCAGGACGAATTTGTCAGGGAGCTTCGCCACAGCAAGCCCGGCATTTTATCCATGGCCAACGCCGGTCCGCAAACCAACGGAAGCCAGTTTTTCATCACGCATGTTCCCACGCCGTGGCTTGACGGCAAGCATACCGTGTTTGGTGAAGTAACCGGTGACAAGGACCAGGAAGTGGTCAATGCCATCGCGCAGGGCGACACGATCCGGTCCATTACGATCGAAGGCGACAGTTCGGAGTTGATGGGAAATAATAAAACGATGGTCGATCAGTGGAATGCAGCGCTCGACAAGAATTTTCCCAAGCTGTCTAAGTCATGCTGAGTGTTTAAGATATGTTTTGCGTTGAGGGCGAACTGTTATGAGAAACATGCAAATTACGCCCGAAAGAATGGTTGAAAAAGACGGGTCGATCAACTTCGGTTCTTTCCGCACGCCTTTTCAAAACGCCAATATTCTCGATGCGAAGCTGTATCCCATGCCGACGCCCGGTTTCTGGAAGAATTTTCGCCTGAAGGAATGGCAGCATTTCGGCATTGTGACCCCGACACATTATTTCGGCATGGTCATTTTTGACGCCAAAATGGTAGGCGTTTCTTTTTTTTATGCCTATGACCGGCTGAAAAATACCAGGTTCGAACACGAACGTCAGACGCCTGGAAAATCCATTAGCGTTGCCCACCAGCCATACAATGACACCTGCCGGTTTGAAGCAAAAGGTTATCAGCTTCGCTTTGAAAATAAACTGGACCGGGGTTTTCATCAGATTGCTGTGGACATCGAAGGCGACAGCGAGCGTCCCGCGGTAAAGGGCGACATAACGATTCACGAGGACCTGGATGTTTACGAACCGCTGGTTCAGGTATCTCCAATCACACCGACACGCCCTTTCTATACGCATAAAGCGGCTGTGCCTGTATCCGGCAGCATGATGGTGGGCTCTCAGAAAATCGTTCTGGAGCGAAACGAATGCATTGCCCTGATTGATGAGCAGAAAACGTATTATCCCTACTTCAGCTTCTGGAAATGGTCGACTGCGGGCGGGTACGGAAATGACGGGAAACTTTTTGCCTTCAACCTCTGTCAGAACATGATTGCCGACGATGAAGACTACAACGAGAACTGCCTGTGGATGGACGGGAAAATTCATTACCTGAAGGCGGCGCGCTTTGATTTCGGGGATGTCATGCAGCCCTGGAAGATGAAAACAACAGACGGGAAGCTGGCGTTATCATTCATTCCGCTGGGAGAACGGGCGCAGAAAATGAATATCGCAGGCGGGCTGATCCTGTCGGATTTTCACCAGCCCTTCGGGTTGTACAGTGGCAGGTTCACAGAAGACGGGGGCGTCAGCCATCCCATAAAAGACTTTTTTGGCCTCGCCGAACATCACATTACCCGGTACTAGGGTGTAAGCCTTCCAGGCTGCCGGCGGTTTGGGATCTTCAATCCGTAAACAACAGGGTTCATCCTGTTCGGAAATCATCAACTCCTTTCTTATTACTGTGAATTTCAATATTTTATCTGAATCCAGTTGACATACAAATCTTCTCTTCATATACTCCCGCAGCAAAAAAATGACGTCTTGTATTTCATAAGGAGAGAAGTAAAATGAAACAAAACTTGTACGAATATCTGGCAGGCAATGAGTATCCGGGCCGAGGTATCTGCATCGGTAAAACGCCGGGAGGCAGCAAAGTCATGGTTGCCTATTTTATCATGGGCCGCAGTGTCAACAGCCGCAACCGCGTCTTTGATCCCATTGACGGAGGCATCCGCACCATGGCGGCCGACCCTTCCAAAATGACAGACCCGCACCTGATTATTTACAATCCCGTTCTGACGCTGGACAATACAACGATTGTGACCAACGGCGACCAGACCAATACCATTTATGATTTTATGTCGCGCAATGACTTTCCGGGTTTCGGCTTTGAAGCCGCGCTCAATACCCGCACCTTTGAAGACGACAAACCGAACTGGACGCCCCGCATTTCCGGCATGGTGGATATGCAAAGCGGCGGATACAAGCTGAATATCCTGAAAAGCGACCATGGCGATGAGAAGAGCGTGCAACGCTTTACTTTCAATTATCCCGAGCCGCTGGCCGGCGAAGGGCACTTCATCAGCACCTACGAGTGCAATGGCAATCCTATTCCCAGTTTTGCGGGGGAACCGTTGCTTGCAGACATCGATCAGGAAGATCCCAATGAATACGCGGGTAAATTGTGGGAAGCCCTGAACGAGGGCAACAAGGTGAGCCTTTTTGTGCGTGCCATCGACCTCAAAACGCAGGGCTACGTGGATGTCATCATCAACAAATATAAAACAGTGGAGGGATAATCCATGAATGAAATACAACTGAAATATGGCTGCAATCCTAACCAGAAGCCCGCCCGGATCTTCATGGCGGACGGAAGCAATCTGCCCGTTGTGGTCTTGAACGGCAAGCCCGGCTACATCAATTTTCTGGATGCGTTCAACAGCTGGCAGCTTGTGAAAGAACTGAAAGAGAATACCGGGATGGTGGCCGCAGCTTCCTTTAAACATGTCTCTCCCGCCGGAGCCGCCCTGGGTTTTCCGCTGGATGACGTTTTGCGAAGGATGTATCATATTGCCCCCGCTATGGAGCTTTCCGGGCTTGCCTGCGCCTATGCGCGCGCACGCGGCGCCGACCGCATGAGCAGCTTCGGCGACTGGATCGCGCTTTCCGATAGCTGTGACGTGCCCACTGCAAAAATCATCAAAAATGAAGTTACCGACGGCATCATTGCGCCGGGCTATGAGCGGGAAGCCCTGGAGATTCTGAAATCAAAGAAGGGCGGTGCCTATAACGTCGTTTCCATCGACCCTGCCTACGTGCCCGTTTCGCTGGAGCACAAGCAGGTGTACGGCATCACCTTTGAGCAGGGTCGCAACGATCTGAAGATTGACAGCCGCATGCTGGAAAACATCGTGACTGAAAACAAAACCCTGACCGACGCGCAGAAACGAGACCTGGTCGTTGCGCTGATCACGCTCAAATACACGCAGTCCAACAGCGTTTGCTATGTGCAGGACGGCCAGGTTATCGGTGTGGGAGCGGGCCAGCAGAGCCGCATCCACTGCACCCGGCTTGCCGGTCAGAAGGCCGACAACTGGCAGCTGCGCCACATGACCAAAGTATTGGATCTGCCCTTCCGGGACGATGTTTCCAAGCCCAATCGGGACAATGCCATCGATGTTTACCTCGGTGAAACGCCGGAAGACGTAATCGGCGACGACGTCTGGGCCGAGACCTTTACCCGTCAGCCCGAACTTTTGACTGCAACCGAAAAAAAGCAATGGCTAGCCAAAGTGACAGGAGTTGCCCTGGGCAGCGACGCGTTCTTCCCCTTCGGGGACAACATTGAGCGCGCGCATCGCAGCGGCGTAACCGCCATCGTTGAAGCCGGCGGTTCCATTCGAGACCAGCAGGTGATCGATACCTGCAATAAATACGGCATCGCCATGGCCTTTTGCGGACTCAGGTTGTTTCATCACTAGATCGCAGACTGATGATAGACTGTTAGACTATATACTGTTAGACCATTGGATGTCAGAAAAATTAAATAGT
Organism: uncultured Smithella sp.; assembly: GCA_964640755.1. Taxonomy (GTDB): domain Bacteria; phylum Desulfobacterota; class Syntrophia; order Syntrophales; family Smithellaceae; genus UBA8904. Next base: position 7,150 of record CAZXIP010000072.1, read on the forward strand.
TTCAGGTTCAAGGTTCAAGGTTCAAGGAAGAAAGCATTGCGGCGTAGTGACTGCACCGCAATGCTTTTTTTACGGTTTAAACTTGGCGGATCTTCTTCATGTGGTCGATCCGTTTTTGAATCAGGGCCTGTGTGCCGATATCTTCCCGATAGGCCACGGGACCTTTGACAGCCTTGACACCGTCCTCAGCGATTCTTCGCGCTTCGTCCAGGTTGTCGGCAATGCCGACGATGCCGATTGCCCGGGACGAACTCAAATAAAGGCCTTCTTCTTTTTTATCCACAGAAGAATAGTAAAGACGGGCTTTCCCCACATCGCCCACTTCAATTTTTGCCCTTGAAGATGCGGCATCGGGATGATCGGCGGGGAGGCCATAGCCTTTCGGCACAACATATTTGCATACAGTCGCTTTTTGATCAAATTCGATCTTGATAGTATCCAGTGTTCCGTTAATGATATGTTTGCAAATATCCACAAAATCCGTTTTCAAAAGCGGCAGGATGTTCATGGCTTCCGGATCGCCGAAACGTGCATTGTATTCCAGAAGCTTTACGCCGTTTTTTGTGGCAATAAATCCGCCATACATGACGCCTTTATAAGGACTGCCGGTTTCTTTCAACAGGGCCGCCGCTACCTGACGGGTAATTTCCAGGCCCTCTTCGACATCCGAAGCTTTCAGAAACGGCATCAAGTGGTCCGGCAGGGAATACGAGCCCATACCGCCGGTGTTGGGCCCCTGGTCGCCGTCAAACCGTCTTTTGTGATCCTGTACCAGTGGCGTGCCCACGACTGTTTTGCCGTCGCAGAGGCACTGCAGGGAAAATTCCTCGCCGTCAAACTTTTCCTCTACGATCACGGACGAACTTTCCTTCAGAATTTTCCTGCATAATTTCAGCGCTTCGTCTTTTGATTTAAAATGATCACCCTGGACCAGCACACCCTTGCCACCGGTGAGTCCGTCCGGTTTGAGCACAATGCCGTCTAACTGCTCAAGGAAAGCCTCCAGGCCGTCCGGCGTTGTAAATACTTTAAAATGCGGATTGCCGGGAATGTTATATTTATTAACCAGGTTCCGGGTGAACGATTTGGACGTCTCCAGCCTTGCCAGACTTTTTGTTGGTCCTACCGACGGTATGCCGCACTGAATCAGGGCATCTACGACACCGTTATTGAGCGGGTCTTCCGGGCCGATGACGGCAAAATCAATTTTATTATCCAGCGCAAAACCGGTGATACTGGACAGGTCTGAATAGCTTCCCGGTTTGCAGATTTCCGACAGGGAGGCGATTCCCGGGTTATTGGCTTTCATAAACGAGAACAAAAACGGAT
>CAZXIP010000073.1:0-8471 GCA_964640755.1 uncultured Smithella sp.
TCATATAGTTGATCCCGTTGGCGGTCAGATGCTGGTCCACCCCCAGAATCCTTACAACAATGCTCAAAACAACAAGAACAGCAATGTTGGTTACAAGAAAAAGCAACACTCTTTTCATTTTATACCCCCTCCGCCTGCGCACATCATTGCAACAGACATTTTTCAGTTGATTCAATACACTTAAAATTATGTCTTATATTAGTGTCAAGTTCCAGAATGTCAAGTGCTTATTCAGCAAAGACCTGTCTATTGAATATTTTGTGATATCAGCTATTTGTATATCAATTTTCTATATATTGAAATACTGGTTAACCGACTCCAGGGCCACGATGACCATCTTTTCGATATCTTCCTTTTGAACCACATAAGGCGGCATAAAATAAATAACATTGCCCAGCGGACGAAGCACGACACCTTTGGTGAGCGCGATACGGTAAATGTTGTAACCAACTCTTTTTTGCCAGTCAAACGCCTCCTTTGTTTTCCTGTCCGCCACCAGTTCCAGCGCGCCGATCATGCCCAGCTGCCGGTATTCACCCACAAAGGGATGGTCGTCAAAGAGCTCCTGCACTTTTTCGCCGATCATCCGGCTTTTTTGTTCATTCCCGGCCAGCACATTCTCTTCACGGAAAATGCGCAGCGATTCACGGGCAACCGCGCACGCCAGTGCATTGCCGGTATAGCTGTGTGAATGCAGAAACGCCTTGAGCTCCCGATAATCCGCGTAAAAGGCAGAATAAATCTCGTCCGTGGTCACCACCAGCGAAAGCGGCAGGTAGCCTGCTGTAATGCCCTTGGACAGGCACATGATGTCGGGACTGACGGCGGCGTGTTCGCAGGCAAACATTTTACCGGTACGACCGAAACCGACCGCGATTTCATCGGCAATAAAATGAATGTTGTGCTTTGTGCAAAGCTGCCGCACTTTTTTCAGGTATACGGGCGGATAAATTTTCATGCCTGCCGCGCACTGCACCAGCGGTTCGATGATCACCCCGCAGATTTCATCCGCGTGTTCCGTCACCATGCGCTCCAGGGATTCAAAACATTCCGCCTCACAGGTTTCACGTTTTTTCCCGTAAGGACAGCGGTAGCAATCCGGTCCGGCCGCTTTAAATGTATTGATCAGCAGGGGCCTGTAGATTTGGCTGTAAAGATCCAGATCGCCAACGGCAAGCGCCCCGAGCGTTTCTCCGTGATAGGCGTCCGTGACGGCGGCAAACCTCGTCTTTTTCATGCGGCCGGTCTGCTGATGATAATGAAAACTCATCTTCAGCGCCGCTTCTACCGCCGACGATCCGTTATCGGCAAAGAAAACTTTATTGAGCTTTGCGGGTGTGATACGGACAATCTCCTCGGCCAGATCAATGGCCGGTTCATGGGAGAAATCAGCAAAGATGACATGCTCCAGTTTTTGCGCCTGATCGCACAGTGCCCTGTTGATTCGTTCGTTGGCGTGACCGAAAATATTCACCCACCAGGACGACACGGCATCGAGGTAACTTTTGCCTTCCGCATCATACAGGTACGCGCCCTTGCCCCGCTCGATTATAATCGGCGGAAAGTCTTCGTAGTCTTTCATCTGCGAGCAGGGATGCCAGATATAGTTCAGATCTTTTTGTTGTAAAATATTCAAGCCGTCCTCCATGCGTTTCACGATGGAATTACACCCAATGAACACCCGACATCCCGGATGGCCTCAAGGGCCCGTGTAAGCTCGCCTTTTGCGTGGGTGGCCATCATATTGATTCTTAGCCGGCTGGTGCCCGCAGGCACGGTCGGCGGCCGAATGGCAGAAACAAAAATCTTTTTTCCCATCAGGCGCTTGCTGAAATCAACCGCCACATCCGGACGTCCCAGAACAATGGAAATAATCGGCGTGGGATGATCTGCTACATTAAAACCCATGTTGCGCAGTTCTTTTCTGAACCAGAGGGAATGCTCGCGCAACCTATCCCGCGCTGAAGGCTCTTTACGGACGATATCAAGCGCTGCAAGGGACACCGCGATGGTCGCCGGAGCCGGAGCAGTTGAAAAAATAAAACTGCGCGCCGAGTTCACAAGGTAATCAATCAGGCTGTGCGAACCCGCCACAAAACCGCCCTCGCTGGCCAGGGCCTTGCTCAGCGTCCCCATCGCGATATCGATGCCGCCGTCAAGGCCGAAGTGCTGGGCCGTGCCGCCCCCGTTACTCCCCAGAACGCCCGTGGCATGGGCATCATCGACCATTAGCATAAGCTGATGTTTTCGGGCAATTTCCACAAGTGCGGGCAGGGGCGCGATATCGCCGTCGACGCTGAACAGTCCGTCGGTGACAATCAAACCCGGCCTCCCAGTGTATTGACTGATTTTCCTTTCCAAATCCGCCGGATCGCAATGCGCATAGACAACAATTTCGGCACCGGACAGCCGGCAGCCATCGATGATGCTGGCATGATTGAGGCGATCGGAAAAAATCACCCAGTTTTTTGATGCAACTGCTGAGATGATGCCGACGTTGGCCATGTAGCCCGTACCGAAAACCATTGCCGCTTCAGTACCTTTAAATGCGGCAATTTCCTCTTCCAGTTTTTTATGAATATCATAACTGCCCGTGGTCAGCCGCGAACCGCCGGAACCCGTGCCGTATTGTTCGAGCGCGGTGTGCGCAGCGTTCCTGAGTCGCTCGTCGAAAGAAAGCCCCAGGTAGCTGTTGGAGGATAGCATCAGGATATCATCATTAGCAATACGCACATGTGAACCCTGTGGCGAGAGCAGATATTTCATCTGCCGGTGAAGACCGTCTGTCTTGATGTGCTGCAATTTTTTATCAAACAAATTTTCCGTCATCTTAAATGATTCCCATCAAGCTGATAATGTCATCAAAACGGACGGCCTGTTCAAAGATTTCCCCGAGATTTCCTGCCTGAAGGTTTTCAGTATCCAGCGGCGCGACAATCGGCAGCGTAAAAACGGCTTCAACCCCCGACAGTTTTTTTATTGTTTCAACATTGTCCAGCTCGATTAACGAATCGCCCATGCCGTTCATGATGATGCCCTTGACGATCAGGCCGGCGCTTTTGGCAAAACCGAGCGTCAGCAGCGTATGGTTGATCGTCCCCAGTCCCGCGCGCGCGACCAAAAGGCATGGAAAATTGAGATCACGGATCAAATCATACTGCATGAAACCATCATCGTTCAGGGGAACAGCCAGACCTCCCGCACCCTCCGCGACAATCCAATCGTAGCGGGCCTTCAATACTTCAAGGCTTTTCCTGATGACAATCCCGTCAATCGGTCGTCCGGCCATACGCGCAGCCAGGTGGGGCGAAACTGCATCGGCATAGACGAATGTGGTCACCTGCTCAGGATTATCAGCGAATCCGGAAACAACGTTGACAAAAGCCGCATCCACGGATACCGCGGCTCCTTCAACAACGGTCATCCCGCTGGCCACCGGCTTAAAGTATGCCGCCCGGCATTGATTTTTCAGAAGCAGGCGCATCAGCCCCGCGGCAACCGCGGTTTTGCCCACGCCCGTATCCGTGCCGACAATATAAATCCCTCTGTTCAATATCACGACCTGTTCATCTGTTTGCACTGCCATATCAAAAGACACTGCGCATGGCAACGAAAGAAAGTTTTGCTGGCATACAAAATATCTTCTCCCGCCTGTTCTATTTTTTTAAAAATTGTGTTATAGATTAACTATATTAAAAACAGAAAAACAGGAAGCATTCGTAAATCCGCATTGTTCTGTCATTTACCATAGTTGTTTTACCATTAGCGGCGGTTCGTTTCTTAATCCACACTCGTTGAAGCAACCCCAGATAAAAGAAATATCAAGGGAGGACAAACCATCATGGCCGAGCGTGAAATTTACATTACAAAATTTGACATGGACAGGCTGGTCGAGCTGATTGAGGGGCTGCGTTTGTCGCCAAAAGCCAATCAGGACCATCTTGATCTTCTGGAAAAAGAGCTTTATCGAGCCGTGCTGGTTGAACCCGAGGACATTCCACAGGATGTGATCACCATGAATTCCCGGGTAAGCATTACAGACACCGAAACCGGCGAGCGAATGGTTTACACCCTGGTGTTTCCTTCCGGGGCCAATATTACCGACAATAAATTATCTATTATGGCGCCTCTGGGCATGGCCCTTCTGGGATATCGGAAGGGGAACATTGTGAAATGGACCGTCCCTTCCGGCGTTAAAAAACTCAGGGTTGATGATATTATCTATCAGCCGGAGGCGGCCGGAGATTATCATTTGTAAGAGTCAATTGCATCAATTTCTTCAGGAGAAATCGTGGCAAGAAAGACAGCAATAATAGCATGGATTTGATCGACACTTTGAACCATAAAGCACTGAAAGGGACCGGTATCAGCGCATCGGACGCACTGGAGCTTTTCATCGAGGGAGCCGGCAGCCCTTATCGCGTTTTCGCTGCAGCATCTGAGCTTCGCGAACAATTTAAAGGCAGAAATATCGTTCTTTGCGGCATCACCAACGCCAAATCCGGCCGCTGTTCAGAGGACTGCAGATTCTGCGCACAGTCCTCTCACTATCCAACCGATGTTCCTTCCTATCCGCTCAAACCCGCCAGGCAAATGATCGCTGAAGCGGTCCAGGCAAAAAAAGACGGGGCGGAATTTTTCGGAATCGTCACCAGCGGAAAATTGGTCAAAACCAAAAAAGAATGGACGGAAATTTTCAAGGCCATTGAGGGAATGAATAAAATCGGCATTTCCCCGTGCGCGTCACTGGGCATGATCAACCTGGAAAGAGCTCGGGAACTCAAGGCTGCCGGGCTGTATCGTTATCACCACAACCTGGAGACGGCCCGCAGTTTCTTCAAAAACATCTGCACCACACACGATTATGAAGAGAACATTGACACCATCCGCAACGCAAAAACAGCAGGACTGTCCGTCTGCGCAGGCACGCTTATCGGCATGGGAGAAAGCGTCACACACCGCATTGAGCTTGCAGCAGCCTTGCGCAACCTAAATGTCGATTCGATCCCGGTCAATATTCTCAATCCAATCAAAGGTACGCCGCTGGACCATCTGCGCCCCCTGCCGCCCATGGAAATCCTCATGACCATCGCCATGTTCCGCTTCATGCTGCCGGATAAAGATATCAAACTTTGCGGTGGCAAGGAAAAAAATCTGAAGCAGCTCCTGCCGCTGGGTATCATCGCGGGGGCCAATTCCCTGATGACCGGGAACTATCTGACCACAACGGGCCGGGATAGCAAGCTGGATCATGAAATGATTATTGATCTGGGTCTTGTACCAACACGAGAGCTAAACATTTGCCGCTGCGGCATGGAAGGTGAAAACGACTGCGGCTCCGTTTCACTTAAAAGAAAGAAAAAGTCGTCGCATCCATAACAGGAGAGCGTTGGATAATTCACTTCGTGTCATTTCGAGGAGCAACGCGACGAGAAATCCTTCTTTTATATTATGGCGTTATAAGATTTCTCGCTTTGCTTCGAAATGACATGAGAATAAATTACGACACATTCTCCGATTGGCGGTCGTTGACTTCATGGTTTTAATCTTTGATGTTCAGGTGGCGGGATAAAAACGGGATATCCCAAATCTTTGATGAGTTTTCTGAATATGGCAAGTTTTTGCAGTTGCTTGTCAACCTCTTTTTCAGAAAGCTCCCCGACCAGTTTGCTACCTTTTTTTTCAGGCTGCAGCCGGATGGATTCCCCGTCAAAATCGAACATAATGGCCGCTTTGGGAAAATCATTTTCATCAAAGAACACTATGGCGTGTCGTGGAATAAATGTTCTCGACAAACCTTCTTCCAGCCCCCTGATATCGCAGTTGATTAACGAAATGACCTTTCTGGTTTGCTCGTCGCTAAGTTGTCGGCCTCCGGAAGAAACGGTATGATTAATTTTCCCATCCTGAATGATCGCATAGCCACCCTTCAGGCTGCCTTCCAAATTATACAGATAGGCCCTCGCATGAGTATAAGTCAGATGTGGCCACTTGCTCTGCTGCCCGAAAGCACAAAGCGGGAAGAAGCATAAGATTATGATCCAAACTTTTGATGTCATTTCTATTTTACCACAAGAAATATAAGCCTACGGCATTCCATTCCTGACTCCGGCAGCAAGGAATCAATATCGTCATCGTCCTGTTGCTTTTATTTTACTACAGGTTTTATATACCCTTCTATTTTGTACCTGCTGGTTTTAGTCACACCTTGGTATGTTGATGATTCTTCAAATTCGACAGACACCCAGGCAAATAATCTTTCCCCTTTTTTAATTTCCCTGTCCTTGAATATTAACTTTTTTGCAATGATATTCCGCTTGCAATTCGAAACCGGTGCCGGATAAACTCCCTTGAACCGGCATACGAAATCAACCCCTTTGACGATGATCCTCAGTGAACTGAAATACGCAGGCATTCCGCCGGAGATCTCCAATGTCAAACCACCGGAATCATAAGTCGCGTCGGCATATTCCATCATGTGTTGTCCCTGATGGGTGCTTATGCAGTTGGAGGTATGCTCAACAGGCTTTTTGTCCCGCTCGCTTATTGTCTCATCTGTTATGCTTTCAAAAGTTCCATCCTCATTCCTGACAATATACCAAGGGTAAGAAGATTCATGAGAATCGAAAAAGGCGGAATGCATTTTGTGATTAATTATTAATTTTGATTGTATTGTATCCGTTGTACTTTCGTAATCGTTGCAGGCTGCACACAATGCTGTCATTGGAAAGCAAAGGCATACCAAAACGATGATGATAAAAGACCACCCGGATGGATCTTTGATTTGGTTTACATATAAAGGCATAATAGATCAAAATCAAGGAATTGCTTTACGGCCTTCTGATCCCCATATATCTGCGGGGATATTTTGAGTTGTGATAATCGGTGATGGTAACTCCCCGATTTTTCCTGGAAGATGAAGAGTGAATAAACCGGATGGGCTCTCCCCGGTCAGAAATGATGATTCCTACATGCCCGACAGATGAACGGCTGTAATTCGTGCCGGTAAATAAAATGATGTCTCCCTTTTGACAGTCTTCAAGGCTCACTGGCTGTCCAAAACCCGAATACGCGGCTGAAATTCTGGGAACTTCAATGCCGAAATTTTTATAAACAAAATGTACAAAACCTGAACAGTCAAAACCTCTCTCGCCGTTACCGGAATAAACATACGGCGTCCCCACGAAAGATTCAGCAAACCTCACAATGCTGTTCTGCTCAGGAATGGCCGGCATGTTAAATTTTCCCGCGCCGGCATCAACGACACTCAGGAGCAGGAATGCACAAACGAGTATGGTTTGTTTTATCGGCATATTTTTCAAAAAGTATTCTCAAGACATTTATTTTTGTGGCTTACTTTACAAGAAAATTTCCCGGTATGTCAAGAAATTCTTGGGCACGAGTTAACATGTAGGGATTGCTCCCCGAGCAATCCGAAAAATAACGGCGTGTTCCCTGAACGCGCCGTTTTTCAATGAATCATGTTTTGTTTCATTCTTTCAATGATGAAGGTGAATTCATCATGTAATAAAGTTAAGATAATTTTGTCTGTTAATTAGCTCGAAGGAAGAGTCCGGATAGGCTGATTGCCAGAGTTTGGGTATCTTTGGTTTAGCCTTTCCCCATTTCATTTCATAGCCGAACAGTCGGCCTTCTCGGTCCTCAACAAAATCAATTTCCTGCTTTGTATACGTCCGCCAGAAATAGTTGTTCGCCTGGATATCCTGATACTCCTGCTTTTTCAACCTTTCCATAACCAGATAATTTTCCCACAATTCGCCGCAATCGTTACGTTGATGGAAAAGATTGAAATTATTAATCAGCGCATTGCGTACGCCGTTGTCCAGGAAATAGTAACGGCAATTCTTTGTGATTTCATTGCGCAGATTGCGGCTGAAACCGGTCAAGCGCTGCAGGACAAACGCCTTCTCCAGAAGATCGAGATAACGCTCTGCGGTGTTCTTGCTCATGGAGAGGGATGTTCCCAGTTCACTCAAGGATACTTCCTTTCCAATCTGAAAAGCAAGAAGTTGCAGCAGACGGATAATTTTACCTGAATGCCTGATGCCGTCGAGTTCCAGAATGTCTTTGTATAAATAGGAAGATACAATTTCCTTGAGATACTTTTCGCGTTCCCGATTATCCTGCATTAAAACCACTTCGGGGTAAGAACCATATATCAGGCGGTTTTCCAGATTGGCTTCCGTTTGGTGACTATTTTCGATTTGTCCAATTTCCATTTGAGCCAGAGGAAATAATTTCAATGTGTATTTCCTTCCGGTCAGGGGCTCTCCCGTATGGCGTGCCAGGTCGAATGAGGATGATCCTGTGACAACAATGCGGATGCCGGAAAGATGATCCACAACCAGTTTGAGATTGAGGCCGATATTGGGAATCTTCTGCGCTTCATCAACAACAAGAAGTTTTGCTTTACCGACAAAAGCCGTGAGCTTTTCCACCGACTGGCTGGA
>CAZXIP010000074.1:0-8442 GCA_964640755.1 uncultured Smithella sp.
TTGATTCAGGACGCATCAATCCTCTGCCGGAAAAGGCCATTGCCCGTCATGAAATTATCGGATCGCTTGATCATTTCCTGCAGGCGGCCCAATGCTCGCTCAAACCCGGAGGCCGGGTGTTTACGATTTATCCGGCCACGAGAATGGCGGAGCTGATCAGTCTGTTTCGCAAAAGAAAAATGGAACCAAAGAGAATGAAGCTGGTTTTTTCCGATGCGTCATCCGATGCGGAGTTCGTTCTGACGGAGGGACGCAGCGGTTCGCGTGAAGAACTGAAAATGGAGCCTCCTCTTTTTATTTATCAGGCTCACCGGCAATACACTCAAAGCATGAAAAGCATTCTCACCGACCTTGCTTTTCCTCCATGCGCCGCCGGCTGATTTCCGCTTTCATGACCCTCATTACAATCTTTGCCAACTCAGGATCAGCAATTTTATCTGTGCATTCGGCAATCATTTTCATGTCCCTTTCCTTGAGAGTGACCGTGCCGGAAATGGATGCATTGCGCATGGCATTTCGGGGTTGGGGACGATAACCGACGGTAAAAAGGATTTCCCTGACTACTGTTTTTCCTGCCAGTTCATTAAGTTTTCGCCGGATGTCTTCTTTCATGAAATGAAGCTGCTGCACCCAGACGGAGGATGTTGCTTTGACAAAAAGCGTTCCTCCACGCCAGCTGTCCGGTTGCGTCTGCGCCGCAATTTGTGCACCAACCGCCTTCGGCCAGAGTTTCATGAGAGCGTTTTCTTCCAGTTTGGCACCCAGGCCTTTTTTTTTCAAAGCGGCAAACAGTATTTCGCCGATAGGATGCAAACGTGTTTGTGAATGCTTTCTTCGCATGTTTTAATCTGGCACAATTTCAAGGGTTGATCAAGATGAAACAGGAACCGCCGGGCCTGCGCGGGTTACTTTTTTTTGCGGGACGGTCCCAGAATCTGCCGCAGCCGGGTGGCTATTTCATCCAGAGTGAACGGTTTCTGAATGAAACCGTCACAGCCGCGTTCCATGATTCTGCTGGCCTGCCCGTTCAAACTGTAACCGCTGGACAGCAAAACTTTGGCCTGAGGATTAATTTTTTTTATTTCATCGAAGACATCTGAGCCGCTCATGTCCGGCATCACCATGTCGAGCATGACAAGGTCAATCCGTTGATGATGATCTCTGTATGTATTCACTGCCGTGGAACCGCCGGAAGCGGTCATGACGGTGTAGCCCATCGTTTTAAGCATGTCGCCGGCCACGTTTAAAACCATATCTTCATCATCAACGAGCAGGATCGTCTCCGTGCACAGAATATCGTCGGCAACGTCGGACGTCCTGTATTCGTCTTTTTCGTCACCGGCCACGGAGGCGGGAAGATAAATATTGAACGTTGCCCCCCTCCCTTTTTCCGAATAAACATTGATAAAGCCATTGTGGTTTTTAATGATGCCGTAAACCGAAGCCAGTCCCAGTCCTGTACCGTGCCCCATTTCCTTCGTTGTAAAAAAAGGTTCAAAAATTCTTTCCTTTGTTTTTTCATCCATCCCGATGCCCGTATCCGTGACGGAGATTTTGATATAGCGGCCTTTTCTTTTGCCGTAGGCTTTAAAACGATCTTCGTCCAGAAGGGCGTTCTTTGTTTCAATGTAAAGATCTCCGCCATCGGGCATGGCCTGCCACGCATTGACGAAAAGATTCAGGAGGACCTGTTCGATCTGTCCCTCATCAACATCCGTCGGCCACAGATCTTTTTCAAGATTGCGATGGATACTGATTTCCTTTTTGGTGCGGCCGATGGTTTTCGATGTCTTCTCAATTAGCGTATTCAGGTCTGCTCGTTTGACTTCGTATTTGCCGCCCCGGGCAAAACCGAGCAATTGCTTGGTCAGATTAGCTCCGCTTGCAACCAGGGTTTCAATCGTCTTGATGTGTTCATGGAGATGCTCGTAATGGACATCATTTTTATTCAGTTTAAGCAGAGACAGGGATGTGTGCCCCTGAATACCCATCAGCAGATTATTAAAATCATGCGCGATGCCGCCGGCCAGGGTTCCAATGGATTCCATTTTCTGTGCCTGCAGCAGCCGTGTTTCCGTTTTTTTCTGTTTTGTGATGTCCCGCATGAAGTTCAGCGTGGACGGCTCGCCCTCCCACTGGATTGCCACACTGTTCGCCTCTGCCCAGATGGTTGATCCTTCTTTGCTTTCAATGCGGAATGTGTAGTGATTTGCCGACTCGTCGCCCTGGAGGATTGCTTTTTGGCGGTTAAAGACCATTTCACGGTCTTCGGAAATCATCAGGTTGATGAAAGAAATCAGCTTCAGATCCTCAATCGGGTAGCCGAGCATTCTCTCCGTGCTGCTGTTGGCGTAGCTGATTTTCCCGTTGGTGATGATGAAAACGGCCTCGCTGGAATATTCAATCAGCTGGCGATATTTTTCCTCCGTCTTTTCCAGAGCTTCTTCCGTTTTTTTTATCCTTGTAATGTCTTTGGAAACAACCGATACGGCAAGAATGTTCATCGGGTTAGTGGAATCTTTTACCGGGCTGAAGGTGCGCAGCAGATATCCGCCGTCCCCGGGACGCTGATACTCGTCGTGAATCGCGATGCCCGTTTCCAGAACGGTTTTTACCCTGGCTTCAAATTGCGCACTTTGTTGGGGAGAGTGAACATCTTTATAAGATAATCCGGTAAATCCGGTTTCCGGCATGTTCAGGCGCTGCGCATGAATTTGATTCATGAAGAGATAGCGGGTGTCTGCGTCAACAAGGTACATGGAGTCGCTGGTCGAATCCACGAGTTTGCGGTACTGGTTCTCAAGCCTGCTCTGCTCGTGCAGGGTTTCTTTTAATTTGGCGATTTCCTGTTCAAGCTCTGCGTAAGTCGGCTTTGCTTTCATTGACAGACCGGTTGTTAGATCAATTTTTTAAATTCCTGGGCAAAAATATCATATGTTCGCTGATCAAATAAAACATGGCGAATAAGTTGAATCCCGGTGTTTTCCCGGGCAAATTCAATGCAGGATTTCAATGCCAGGTAAGCGGCTTCGTGGATCGGGTAGCCGTAAACTCCACAACTTATAGCCGGAAAAGAGATGCTTTGCAAGCCTTTCCGGCAGGCGAGGTTCAGGCAGTTCTGATAGGCCGATGCAAGCAGCCGGGCCTCGTTTTGCGTGCCGTTGCGGTAGATCGGCCCTACCGTATGGATAACGTACCGCGCCTTGAGGTTGCCGCCAGTTGTGATGACGGCTTCCCCGGTCGGGCAGCTTCCAATCTGACGGCACTCGGCCATAATCGCCGGCCCGCCGGCGCGGTGGATAGCTCCGTCAACACCGGCTCCGCCGGCAAGACGGCTGTTGGCGGCGTTGACAATGGCATCCGTGTTTTCCGCGGTGATGTCTCCTGTTACAAGCTCAATGATCGTCTGATTGAATCTGGCCTGCATTTGTCTCACTCTCCGGGAACCGCGTTTCCTTCCCCGTAAATAAGCATCCGGTACGTCTTTTCAATCCGGTCCCAGTTTTCTTCACGATCCATCGACCAGTAGCGGCCAATGACGGATACCACCTGTCCCAGCTGCAAAGACCGGCATTTTTCTTCCACCTGCTGAATATAGCGGGCTCCGCTTTCAGCCTGCTCGCCGCGCCTTCCCAGCATCGAGTGAATAAAGAGTCGGGAGACCCGCTGCTGCCTGGCCATGTCCATCAAGGCGAAAAGATGTTCAATGGAGCCGTGCGAACTGAAGAACGACACAATGCCCATCAGGTGCACGGCACTGCCGTTGTGGCCGGCCAGTTTCAAGGCGTTTTGAAAAACCGGGTTTTGATAAAAAGCACCATTGGCGATGGATTCATCAATGCGAAGACGGTCGGAATAAATGATACGGCCCGCGCCGATGTGCAAATGTCCCGCTTCTGAATTGCCTACGGTTTTCGGCGGCAGTCCAACATCAACGCCTGATGCGGCGAGCTGTGCTGACGGGCAGCTCTTCATCAGTTTGTCCATTACCGGCGTTTCAGCGCAGCTAATCAGATTGCCTTTCGTGTTTTCGCAAAGCCCCCAGCCGTCCAGGATCAAAAACAATAAACGCTTTACAGGCGTGTAGGAATCTTTGCTCTGCTCAATAAGCGAAACACCCGTCATTGAGCGGGGCACGGGCAGACCGAGGAGATCCAGAACCGTCGGGGCGACATCGGTAAGTGATCCCCGTGCCTTGAGGGTCAATGTTTTGTCCGGGTGCAGAAGGAGAAACGGGACGGGACTGTCCGTGTGTCCGGTGTCAACGCCGCCGTCAGGGTAAAGCCATTTTTCGACTGTTCCATGATCGGCTGTGACGATCACCGTTATTTCCTGCCGCAGTGCCTCGTCGATGAGGAGGCCGGTGTGCCGGTCGACCGCCTGAATCGCCCGAAGAACCGCCGGTTCATTTTCAATATGGCCGACAACATCCACATTGGGGAAGTTCACAACGACAAAATTGCAGTGAGGATCTTTGATCCTGGTGATGGCCGTTTGGGTGATGTCTGCAATGGACATTTCCGGAGCTTCGTCAAACAGCTTGACGTCTTTGCGTGTCGGAATAACGATTCTTTCTTCTCCCGGCAAGAGATCGGATTTCTTGCCATTGAAAAAATAACCGACATGAACGGCTTTTTCCGCTTCCGTAATTTTTGCCTGGGTCAAACCTTGCGCGGCAATGACATCGCTCAAGGTATCGGAAAGAATTCCCTGTGGCTCAAAAGCGACCTTGACGTTCAACCCTTTTTGATACTCGATCATGGTTGCAAAGTTTACGACAAGGTCGGGATCAACGGGGAATTCCCGGAAGGTGTTTTCCGTCAGGCTGCGGGTTAATTCAATTTCGCGTTCACCCCGGATATTGTAAAAAATAACGGAATCGCCTGATTGGATTCGTCCTAAGGGATTCTTGTGCCCGTCTACGAGAACCAGCGGGAAGAGCGTTTCGTCTTCTTCGTTTCGGGAATAGGCGCCGCGGACGGCTTGTGACATTGGAAATTTTGCATCAGGACACATGAAAACACCAGTTTATCCGTTTGAAGTCTTTATTCATTTCATTGCTTATCTAACGAAATAATCCCGAAGTGTAAAGGGGAAAAATTCTGCCTATTGGTTGAAAAGGCCTTTAACCTTGAAAATTATTTTTTTCAATGATAAGAAATCAAGAGAAATTTAAAAGGATTTTATCATGCAGACATGCAGTGCGCTTAAACAGGATTCACATGAGAGCTTGTGCGAAGAACTTCTGCGGGAAAGAGCGGCTGTTTTAAGCCGGGCGGGCTTCGCTGTGGAAGATGCGCTGGAAAAGGTCATAAAGATTGACCGGCAGATTGAGGAGAAGATGAATGAACTGCGGACGCGCCGGAATGATGCAGCCGTCCAGAAAAACCTGCCGGATCAGGTGTCGATATATGAAGAAATTAACGCCATCATCGATCATTACAACACGGCCCGTCAGAAAGCAGAAATTCAGTATTATTATTTTATCGTGACTCGTGAAGCCCTGGGACTCAGAAGGCATGAAACGGTTCGACGACTCTACCAGGTCCCTCCGAAAAAGAAAAAGATACAGGCTATTTAATGGACAGATACAAAAAGCAGCGCATGCGGATGGTCGAGACGCAGATCCGGGCCCGTTCAATTAGCGATGCACGTGTTTTGAAAGTGATGGAGACCGTCCCGCGGCATCTTTTTGTAGATGAAGGCTTAATTGATCAGGCATACAGTGACAATCCGCTGCCCATCGGAGAACACCAAACCATTTCCCAGCCCTATATTGTGGCTTTAATGACGGAAGCTCTGGAGCTGAAGGGGCGGGAACGCATTCTGGAGATCGGCACCGGGTCAGGTTACCAGACGGCGATTTTGGCAAAACTGGCTGACCGGGTTTTTTCCATTGAACGGGTGGCAGCACTGGCCACGCGGGCAAGAAAAATTCTGGACAGACTCAACTGCTACAATGTCGCTATTCGTGTCGGGGACGGTTCTTATGGCTGGAGGGAGGAAGCGCCTTTTGATGCAATTATCACAACGGCCGCCGCTCCGCAGATTCCTCCGTTTCTGGCAGATCAGCTTGTCCCGGGAGGCAGGCTCGTTGTTCCGGTTGGCAGCCGTGATGTTCAGACGTTGTATAAAGTGACGCGCTCCGTGGACAATCCTTCAGAAATGAAAAAGGAAGACCTGGGCGGGGTTCGTTTTGTCAGCCTGATAGGTGAGAGTGGATGGAAATCCTGATGCGACAGACCTGTGATCGTCCGGCCCAAAGGTGGAAAAAGTGTTTCACTTTTTTCCTGATAACACTCTTCGCCTTGTCTCTGCTGATGGCATGCGCCGGGCCTCAAGTTCAAAAAGCACCGTCAAAAGGTGTGTATCATATTGTCAAAAAAGGAGAAACGGCATACAGCATATCGCGCGCTTATTCGATCAGCCTGCAGGAACTGGCAAAAATCAATAACATCAAAGATGTTTCAAATATTAAGGTTGGTTCTGTCATCTTTATCCCCGATGCCGTGCAAGTGATAGACGACGTGATCGCGGCCGCAAAAACAGCCGATACGGATAACCGCAGAAGCACGGCATGGCGGGAGGAAAAAGTTTCAGAGCGGGAAAAGACACCCGTGCCGGTTCTCTCCGGACCATCGGATGCCAGACCCGAAGGTGCCCCCACCAGAACCCCTCAGGTGAATGATGGGGCCGATGAAAACAAACGTTCGGCAGTCGAAACAAATGATCAAGCTTATCCGGATAATAGCAAACTGGTATGGCCGGTCAGGGGAAAGGTAAAAACAAGTTTCGGGGTTCAGCCGAACAAAACCTACCACAACTGGATTAAGATTGCCTGTCCGGCGGGAGCACCGGTAAAAGCGGCTGCCCGGGGGACTGTTATTTTTTCGGCTAATTTGAAAGATTTTGGAGAAACCATCATCATCCGTCATTCGAATGGTTTTGCGACGGTTTATACGCATCTCAAAAAACGACATGTCAAGGCTGATCAAACTGTCAAAAAGGGTGAAACTATTGCTCAGGCCGGAGAAATGGATGAAAAAGGTGGCGTCTATATCAATTTTGAGATCCGTCGCAACGGTAAAGCACAAAATCCTCTTCCGTATCTGCCCTAGACACATAACGGGCACCAGTTGCTGACATTTATGAAGCATTTCAGTAAATTGTATTAATCATTGACTAATTGAATGAAAAATGGTAATCTGCTACGTTATTACGGAAAGGCAGGGGAATGTAAAATGTTTAAAGTAGGTGATTTGGCGGTATATCCGGCTCAGGGGGTCGGTGTTATTGAAGCCATTGAAAATAGAGAGGTTATGGGGAAGAAGCAGCCCTTTTATGTAATGAAAATCATGGGCAACGGTATGAAAATCATGATTCCAACCAGTTCTGCCAAGGCCGTGGGGCTGCGTGAAGTGATTCTGGAGAAGGAAATACCGAAGGTCTATGAAATTCTCCGCAATAAAGATGTCACCATTGACAAACAGACCTGGAACAAGCGTTACCGGGAGTATCTGGAAAAGATAAAAACCGGTTCTGTGTTTGAAATAGCCAGTGTTTTAAGGGATTTATTCATTTTAAAGAGCGATAAGAATCTTTCCTTCGGAGAGCGGAAGATGATGGACACTGCGAAGAATCTGCTGGTTAAGGAAATTTCTGTCGCCACGAACGCACAGGAAGCCAAGGTTGAACGTGATTTGCAGATGATTTTCACGGTGCAGTGAAGATTGATCCTGCGCATGCGGGATGAGTTTTAAGTTTCCGCAGCTTGTTGCAAGGTGGTAGATTAATTTTTACGATTATTTAGGCTCTTTGAAAACCGAAAAAAGTTAAATCGTATTTCCTGGTTTAGGGGAAGAATAAAACCTCCGTTTTAAAGAAGTATTTGAAAAGCAGGATTATATTCATACTTATATAGATTTTAATTTAATTTTATAGAAAGGAGGTGAATCGGTTGATCATAAGAGCATTATTAGTTTTAGCCTGTTCGGTAAGCGGATATTTTATCGTTTTTTATACGGCGTCACCGAGTAGTTCATATGCTTATTTGCAGGCAATTGTCGGCTTTATCATAGGTTTAATCGTTGCGCTGCTGGTCATCCGTGTGGAAAAGGACATCCGCAAACTTTCTCTGAAAGTCATCGCGGGCGGCGTCATTGGCATGGTCATCGGTTTGCTGATCGCGTTAATTCTTGGGTTTGGCCTGAATATGGTCATCAAGATTACTCAGGATCAGCAGGTTGTCCCGTGGATTTATTTGCTGCTGACAGGTATTCTAGGGTATCTGGGGCTTGTCCTAGGCTCAAAAAAAGCCGAGGAATTCTCTTTCCGCGCAGTGGAAAGCAAGCATGCTGTTGATCACCGTCTGCTGGACACCAGCGTCATTATTGACGGCAGAATCGCTGACATTTGCGACACGGGTTTCATGGATGGAGAACT
>CAZXIP010000075.1:0-8145 GCA_964640755.1 uncultured Smithella sp.
AAATTTTTGTTTAGTACAGTGATGATCCTGTCCCGGCTCCGGAAGTTACAATTAAGAAGGTTGCAAAACAGATTGACCATAAATTAGCTGATCGCGGCCGCGTCAAATGTATTGCGGTAAAAATCCTGTTGACACTCATGATCATCCTTCATATATTCGGATTGTGAAAAAACAATACCTCATTATTCTTTTTGCCCTTTCAACTTTGCTGGTGTCCTGCCTGAGCCTGGTGATACAAAATCCGTCTTTTGTCCTTCGGGAGATCACCCTCAAACCCCTTTCCTTAACGGAAATGACTCTTATGATCGGACTTGATGTAAAAAATCCGAATTGTTTCGACCTTACCTTCAAATCTTTTGAATACACGGTTTATCTTAACAATGAACAAATCGGGACCGGTCATCTGGAACGGGAAATGCTGATTCCATCATCCTCAACAACGCGGATCATGGCACCTATCTCTGCGGAGCTCAAGAACTGGGGAGGAAGCGTGATTAAGGCGATTCTTACCGGGGATAAACTGCTTTATAAAATAGAGGGTCAGATTGACATTAAAACGGCCCTTGGAGGCATCAAGCTGCCGTTCTCCCAGGAAGGTCATTTAAATTAAGCCAATAATTATATTTCCAAGTAAATCAAACTTTTCCCGAAAAATGCAATGGCCGGATCTCATCAACCGTCGATGATATCCGGCCATTTTGTAATGTTTTTGAAGAGCGTTTAAAAACCGCTTTCCTTCATTCCCCTGCTGCCTTTCCTAACGAATAGGAATTATAAAGGGCGGCAGGAAAAAACTGAAGATCGGAGGAGGCACATGAGCACGCACGCGGTGACGGGGCGGATATACAGGAGCCCTGTGTGCAACGACGGGATGCCGGTAGTGTCCCCGGAAATCTCTGTGGTCATACTGGTTGTAGATACGGTCGGGCCTGCGGTTATCGTTATATCTTTGTCCATTTGACCAGCCCGGATCAGCGAAAGCGGAAACGGCCAACCCCGCAACCATTAATACCGTTACAAATGCTATGCTTATTTTTTTCATTTCTTGATCTCCTTTCGTTTGTGTTTCGTTGTCTTTGGATAGAGCATGCATCGTGCCAGATAAATTGTTATTCAGAATGTCATTGATATTATTGGATTATAGAAAAACAGGTGGGCTTACTTAGAGAAAGGCTTTCAACTAATCAGCGTAAAAGTGGTTCGGGAATATTCAGTGCGTGTACCCTGCTGGATAGATAATATCCACTTTGGATAAACAGCATAAATAATATTGGATTGTCTCACAACAACCAAACGGATTATGAGCTATTGTCCGGTATAAACAAGTGCGCGCAACACATCAGACACCGCGTCCTTGTGTTCAACCAGAATAACCTTGATGCCGGCACTTCTGCCTGTGATCAATTGCCCCAGTGTTTTGCCGTCAGTATCCAGTTGGCAGCCCAGAATGCGGAGATGGTGTTCGGTTAAAGCCTGCTCGATATGGCGATAGAGACGCTCCGCCCCGTCGTTGGAGAATAAAAGCAGACGCGAGATTCGTTCATTTTGCTGCGATTTCATTTGCTCATGCAGGTGATCAAGGCCTTTCTTTTCTGAGGCGAGTTTGTCAAAGATTTCATCAAAACCAAAACGGACGCGTCTTTGCATCCGGGCTTTCCTAATCGCGCCGGTCAGCTCTTCAGTAATGTTCAGCACGGGCACTTCCAATTTGCCTTCCGGCCAGAGCCTGGTTTTCCGTACCGCAAGAGCTTCACGAACTTTTCCCGCGCTTCCATCCACCTCCAACTGACGAGGGAAACGCATATCTGATAAGTTCATTTCGTAATCCTTTTGAAAGTCATTTCTAAATCAACCACCTCGCAGCAAGCTACGGAGGCCGGAATCCGGAAATTATTTAACTGGCCCCCGGCCTCCGCCGATATGAACATCATTTCCATAATTTTTCACATTACACACGATCTCTTAAAGCGAGGAGGATCTTACCTCTCAAATTTTGCCGCCATTTCCTCCAGTTCGTCCCAGCGGTTGTATGCTGTTTCCAGATTCGCCTCCAGAATCCCAAGCTGATTGTTTATGTCCAGTAAGCGGGCAGGGTTATTTGTTCTATACAAATCCGGAGAATTCAGTAATTCCATGAGTCCAGATTTTTCTTTTTCCATTTTTTCAATTTTGCGTGGCAACTCTTCGCGCTCCTTTATTTCTTTGAAAGACAGCTTGCTCTTTTCTCTTGGCTGCTTATCCTTTTTGCCCTTCACCTCTTTGGGCGGAGCCTCCTTCAGTTGGGCGCGCTGTCTGAGCCAGTCGTCATAACCGCCTACATATTCCTGCATACGCCCTTCTCCTTCCAGCACAATTGTGGAGGTAACAACGTTGTTGAGAAACGTCCGGTCGTGGCTGACAAGCAAGATAGTGCCCGAGTATTCCAAAAGACGATCTTCCAAAAGCTCGAGCGTTTCCACGTCCAGGTCATTGGTTGGCTCATCGAGGACCAGCACATTGGACGACGTGCAAAAGAGCTTTGCTAAAAGCAGACGGTTTTTCTCGCCGCCGGAAAGCGACTGCACAGACGCCTGGATCTGGGCAGGCGGAAAAAGAAAATCCTGCAGATAACCGACAACGTGTCTAGGTGCGCCATTGATAATAACTGTATCATTGCCGTCCGCAACATTGTCCCTGAGCGACTTCGCCTCATCAAACTGCGCGCGCAGCTGATCGAAATAGGCAATGGCAATGTTGGTTCCCAGCCGCAGCTTTCCCCCGGTCACCGGCAGCTCACCTAACAACACTTTGATCAGCGTGGTCTTGCCGGACCCGTTGGGCCCGATGATACCGACCCGATCGCCGCGCATAATCCTTGTGGAAAAAGAATCAATAATCGTTTTGTTCGCGTAAGCAAAGCTGATTTTATCGGTCTCAACCACCAGCTTGCCGCTGCGCCGGGCTTCGGACACCGTAAGCTTCACATTCCCGTCGCGCTCGCGTCTCCGGGCACGCTCTTCACGCATGGCCTGAAGCGCTTTTACGCGTCCCTCGTTGCGTGTGCGACGGGCCTTCACACCTTGACGAATCCACACTTCCTCTTTGGCCAGTTTTTTGTCAAAGGTCTGCCACTGGCTTTCTTCTGCATCCTGCAGAGCCTGCCGTCTTTCCAGATAGGTCGTGTATTCACAGGCGTATGAAAAAAGTTTGCCCCGATCGATTTCCACAATGCGTGTGGCGATCTTTTGCAGAAAGGTCCGGTCGTGCGTAACAAACATTATGGTTTTATCATAATTCTGCAGAAACTCCTCCAGCCAGAGGATGGAATCAATATCCAGATGGTTAGTGGGCTCATCCAGAAGCAGGACATCAGGATCATAAACGAGTGCGCGTGCCAGAAGCACCCGACGTTTTAAACCCGCTGAGAGAAGTCCGAATTCAACATTTTCATCCAGCCCGACCCGTGAGATAACGGCTTCGACCTGCTGATGAAATCGCCAGGCGCCTGCCGACTCCAACTGGTTCTGCACCTGTTCCATTTCATTGAGCAGACTTTGATCATTGCTTTTAGACATTTGCATGGTCAGATCGTGATAAGCGCGAAGCAAATCCAGATGTTCCTGTCCCCCTGATGCAATAACGTCGTAAACATTGCCCGGCAGATCCTCGATATCCTGAGGCATAATGGAGATGCGTACATTTTTATCTATGACGATTTCGCCTTCATCCGGCGGAATGCCGCCATCCAAAAGTTTGATCAATGTAGATTTGCCGGATCCGTTTCGGCCCAGAAGTCCGATGCGCTCACCCGGCTCGATCTGCAAAGACGCGCCATCCAGCACCATTGGTCCCCCAAAACTGATTGAAATGTTGTTGATCCAGAGTTGAGCCATAAACTCTTTTCCATTTTCTGCTTGAGGATAAATTCGCTTCATTCTTTATCACGTTCCGGCAAAATAGTGCAAAGTTGTTTCTTAGAGCCATTGCCGGAGTGAAAAGGGAAACCCGAAAAATATGTCATATGGAGACCGGTATTACTTTAAGGAATTTCGATTATAGCAATATTACCATAATGAATTTGCTTTTCTTTTTTGCAGTTGCTACAAGTTGCCAGCTTTACCAAAGGAGGATTTTTATGAAAAACATTTTTTCTACCCGCATGGGAATTATTATTGTCGGAGCGGTTATCGGGATTGGTGCGGCACTGCTTCAGTTTTTCGGCAACCCGCCCAATATGGGAATCTGTGTGGCCTGCTTTGAACGGGACATCGCAGGGGGGCTGGGACTGCATCGCGCGGATGTTGTTCAGTATCTGCGGCCGGAAATCATGGGATTCGTTCTGGGAGCTTTTGTCGCCGCGCTTCTTGCCGGTGAATACAAACCACGCGGCGGTTCCTCACCGCTGATCCGCTTTTTCCTTGGCATCTTTGCGATGCTGGGCGCGCTGGTCTTCCTGGGGTGTCCCTGGCGTTCGCTTCTTAGGCTCGCAGGAGGCGACGGTAACGCTATCCTGGGAATCGCGGGACTGATTGCCGGGATATTCATCGGTGTCCTTTTCCTGAAAAATGGCTACAGCCTGGGACGATCCTATAAGCAGCGAAAAGCCAGCGGATGGGTTTTCCCGGCGCTGATGATTGGCCTATTTCTGCTGCTGGTGTTTCAGGTGTCCTTTGCACCCGGCGGTCCTATTTTCTTCAGTGCAAAGGGTCCCGGCTCGCAGCATGCTCCGATCCTGATCAGTTTGATTGCCGGTTTGATCATTGGAGGCATCGCTCAGCGCAGCCGCTTCTGCACCATGGGAGCGTTTCGTGATGTTATCCTGATTAGAGATTTTCATTTAATCAGCGGCGTCGCCGCACTTTTAGTTTTCGCGTTTGCGACCAATCTCATTTTAGGGCAGTTCAATCCCGGCTTTGAACGCCAGCCCATAGCCCATAACCAACACATCTGGAACTTCCTGGGCATGGCGCTTTCAGGCCTGGCTTTCGTCCTGGCGGGCGGTTGCCCCGGACGCCAGCTCTTTTTGTCCGGTGAAGGCGACATGGATGCGGCAATCTTTGCAACCGGCATGATTGTTGGCGCAGCCATCGCACATAACTTCGCCATGGCATCATCACCTAATGGCATCGGTGCATTCGGCCCGGCCGCCGTGATTATCGGGTTTTTGTTCTGCCTGGTGATTGGTTTTACCGAGCGCGATAAAACATTCGCATGATTGAACGAAAAGGAGAGCAACAATGAGCATGAAGAAAATAGACGCCCGGGGCTTGTCCTGCCCGCAGCCTGTTGTTTTAGTTGACCGCGCCATTGCAGAAGGCATTACGGATATTGAAATCCTGGTAGATAACGAAGTATCTTGTGAAAACGTCCAGCGCATCTCCAACAAAAGGGGGCTTAAGACCCAGGTGCGCCATGAGGGTTCTGATATCATTATTACTGCGACAAAACCTTAATGGGCCACTGATGCGGCAAACACCGCTATGTTTGTTTATGCATGCCGGGAAGGCTTCTTGTGATAATTCGATAAAACCATAGGAAGATTTTCATAATATAAGAGGTGATAAATGGGCGAAATAAAAATTGTTAACGCTATGGGGCTGGCCTGTCCGCAGCCGGTGGTTCTGGCGAAGCAGGCCATTGAAACCAGCGAACAGGTGAAAGTGATTGTTGACAACGAAACGGCACTGGAAAACGTCAAACGTCTTGGAACAAAACTGGGCTGTGAAGTAAAAACCGAAGCAAATGAAAGCGGTTTGTTTGAAATCATGCTGACCCGAAAGGCGGGAGAGCCCCTGTCATCAGAAAACGTGAATGTCTCTTGTGATGCTTCTGCAGAGGCGTCCAGACCTTTTGTCATCGTCTGCAGCGAAGATAAAATGGGAAGGGGCAATGACGAACTTGGTTCTGTTCTGATCAGGGCATTTTTTCATACCGTGGCTGAGCAGGCCGAAAGACCTGATATCATCATTTTTTACAACACCGGCGTCAGACTTACGGTCGAGGGCTCCGACGTGCTTGAAGACCTCAAAGCACTTTCAGCCAAGGGTGTGGAAATGCTCGTTTGCGGAACATGCCTGAACTATTTCAATATCAAGGAACAGCTGGGCGTAGGTATCGTATCGAACATGTATGACATCGCGGGTACGATGAGCAGAGCCGGCAGGATTATCAGCCCATGACCAAACATCCTTCATATTACGTCATCCTCTTCAAGTCGATAAGCTACGCCCTCAAGGCGGAAAAAATTCTTAAAGCCGAAGGAATCCCCCACAAGCTGATTCCCGTTCCCAGGGAGATCAGTTCAGACTGCGGTATTTGCCTACGTTTTGAAGAGAAATTTCAAGATCAAATAAAAGCGGCATTGACAAACAAAGTACAAATGGAAGATATTCGATCTCTCGAGAATTAAACTAAAAGAGAACCGTGTGAACCACAATGAAGTGACTGACAACCTTAGCTCATGGCATTCGCAGATGACCGGGTGAGTCGGCTGGTGCCGGCCTTTGGACTTCAAATCCAATGGGCGAACGATAAAGAAGTTTGCTTTTCAGTTCGATTCTGAACCCGGCCTTTTTCGGGTATGTGTGTTTCATGACTGAAAAAAGAAAGCCATCGCCTCGTTGCGACACAGTCTGTTAAAGTGAGGCGACAGAGTTGCATAGCAATTACCCCCGCTTTAAACTGCCCTCATGATTGCCTGTTCATGAATCACTGATCAACCCTGCCTCGACAGCCAAATCATGGTTTTTAAATATTGCCATGGCGGTATTCATCCGGTTGAAGCCAAGCTTCTTGTAGAACGGTTCTTTGCCCGGATTGGCGTATAGGATGATTTTTTTATGACTCCTGGAAAACTCGACCAATTTTTGGACTACGTCCTTTCCCAGACCCAATCCTTGAAAACCCGGGTGAACGGCCACATCGCATAAGTAAGAACAGTCAGCTCCATCCGCCAGAGCCCGACCCACCGCCACAATTTTATTTTCGTGCAGGGCAAAACATTTGAATTTGCTGTTGCCAAATACAAGTTCAAGATCCTTCGGGTCCTTTTCACCAAGCGGGGCGATTTTATACAGCTCCGACAGTTCGTCCCAATCAATATTTTCCTGATTGTACTTCCATTTTAGATTCAAAGTCGGTTCCCTCGTAATTCATAGCAAAAAGTTCAGCCGCAGCGCAGCGATCGGCTCTGGCGACTTGATGGTCAATCGAACATTCATTCCCCCGATAAATTTATTGATCAAAGAATAATCTGTAATCACGAAAACATCTACCGTCGGTATGCATCATGCAGCCAGTTACGTTTGGTTCTATTTCGTATTTGATGCCCAGAGTTTCAAACCATGTATTGATCCGCAGCATAATGCCGCATTCATAGCGGTCGGCAACGCCCATTACTTTCATCCCTTCGTATGCAAAGCATGTTTCCCACTCGGCGTGTATGATGTTTTTGGCGGGAGAGCTGTATTTATATTTCATGAATTTTCCGGTGGCAATCTCCATTGTTATATCAAAAAAGCGCCTGAATTCATCAAAAGAGCTGATCTGTCCAACGCCAACGGCTTTTTGAATGCGCTTGATTTCAATGGTGGACATGTCTCTGATTGCAGCCTTGTTGATTTTATTGGTTAACTCAATGCCACATTCTTTCAGACAATTCAAAAACCACATGGCGTCGTGAGTCATCCAGTTTTTGTTCAAAAGCTCTTTTAGTTCGTTTCCCTGGAGAGGAATTGAATCCGTCGTCATACCCCTGTCTCCTTTCCTGAAGGTTTCTTTCGGCACGTTCAATCGGACAAATCAACCAAAGCGAAGCGCGATCGGCTGTATTGGTCATGCCTCTCCATATCTATTTTGTAGCCCATGTGCACCCATTATCGGCAGAAGCATCGAGATCTGCTACAAACCTGAATATCTTACCATCATTACGGATGTATCTGAAGTTATCTACGATCGCACCCTGGCTGACATATACATATGTGCCACCGGTTCCGACAGAAGTGGTTTCCCGCCACCGGGTTTCAAACACCGACGGTCTTCCCCCGGGCAGTCTCTTCAATTCCTTCTCCTTTAGCCTCTTTACGGGGATGCGTGCACTGCCACCCTCATAGATGACATATCCAACGCTATCATTGTCTGATTGGATTACAAATTGAATTCTGAGGG
>CAZXIP010000076.1:0-8115 GCA_964640755.1 uncultured Smithella sp.
GCAGGTCCACTTCGTAATAGGCTTCCTCCATGTTGTCGAGGATAACCCGGTAACGCTCCTCGCTTCGCTTGAGCCGTTCCCGGCTTTCCTTCAGTTCATTTTCCGCCCGCTTACGGTCCGTGACATCATGGGCCATGCCTCTGAAACCGATGATCCTGTGTTTTTTATCGAATATCGGACTGACCCAGGCCTCGAAATTTCTGTTGTTCCCGTCCTTTCTGATCAGATCATATTCAAAATTACGGATGGGATGGCGTGTCTTGTACATGTCCTGGAAAACCTGTTTCACCCGTTCTTGCGTTTCGCGGCTGACGATTTGCTTGTAGCTCATACCAGCGAGTTCTTCCCTGGAGTAGCCCGTTTTTGAGAGCATCGCTTCGTTGCAAAAAACGTAGTTTCCTTTCAAATCGACTTCGTAATATGCATCATCCATGTTATGCAAAATTCCGCGATACTTTTCCTCGCTTTCCCGGAGCGCGGTTTCCTTCTGCCGACGGCTTTTTCCCAACTCTTTCATCCGGGCGACCTGCTGACGCAAAGCTTCCAGTTCTTGCGTGAGTTGCTCGATAATCTTGCTGTTATTCATTGAAATGCCTTGAAATGTATGGGTTGCCCTTTGAATGTTGCGGAATTTCCGATCGTCTAGCAGGCGGCGTTTATTTTTTCGATCAGTTCATTAATTTTAACGGGTTTTGCGATTATGTCCTTGCCGCCGGCAATGCCGGCACCTCTTTGAATGTCATCCTCATTTACAATGGCAGTCACATAGATGATGGGGATGGAGCGGGTAACCGGGTCCGCGAGCAGTGCATCCGTCACCTCGGTCCCGGACATGCCGGGCATCATGATATCCAGCAGGATGACATCCGGCCGCTCTTCCTTTGCCACGTGTATTCCCTCATCCCCGCGCGTCGCGGTCAGCACCTGAAATTCGTCATTTACCTCCAGGTTCTTTTTGATGGCCCTACAGAAAAATACTTCATCGTCAATAATCAGTACTTTCTTCAAATTCCTCTCCCTATTATCATCCGTTACGATGGCCCATGGCTCGTTCTTACGGGGAAAATGATATGAAAAGACGCGCCTCCCCATTTGTTGTTCTTTGCCCAGATTTTGCCGCCGTGATCTTTGACGATGCCGTAAGATATGGAAAGGCCCAGCCCGGTTCCTTTTCCCTGCTCCTTGGTGGTGAAAAACGGACTAAAGATTTTCAACATGTGTTCACTCTTGATGCCGTGCCCCGTGTCTGCCACGATAATCCTGACGTGATCGTGATGGACTTCCCAATCAGTCGATATGCGCAGGACTTTTTTCTCTTTCCCTTCCATGGCGCTCCTGGCGTTCGAAATCAGGTTCAGCATCACCTGCTCAATCTTTTTACGGTCCATGAGCATTTCCGGCAAATCAGGATGGTACAGAACCTCCGTTTCTATTTTATCTATCATCAACTGTGATTTGTGTAAAGTCATGATATCGGCGATGACGTCGTTGATGTTCGCCATTTCCATCCTTTTTTCAGGGATGCTCGACCGATGCTTGAGACCATCGGCAATGGCAACGATTCGGTCGATCTGGGACATGCAGATCTCCAACTCCTCCAGTGCTTCATGCGGCAGGTTTTTCATCGTCTGTAAAAACTGAATTTCTGTGGATATGATGTTCACGGGGTTGAGGATCTCATGGGCGACACCGGCGGACAATTGACCGATCGCGGAGAGCTTTTCCGCCTGAAGCAGATGGTCTCTTGCCGTTTGCAGATCGCTTTCCGCCTGTTTCCGTGCGGTAATATCCCGGCCGACGCACACAATTCCTGTGGGTGTGCCGTCTTCATCCCGAATAAAAGAAGCGGTCGTCTCCTGCCAGTAAGTGCCTCCGTTTTTATGATTTAATTCTATCTCCATGATTCGTTTGCGATTGAGATCGACCGGTCCTCCGCTAAATTCCCGTTCTATCTCCTCGCCGAGAATTCTTTTCACCACGGCGTAGGATTCCGGCGTCATCAATTTTTCAATGGGGATTTGCACGAGTTCTTCAGGTGTATAACCGGACGTGTGTATTTCGGACGGGCTCAGATAGGTGAAATTCAGGTTCATGTCCATTGTCCAGATGCTGTCGTACATGTTTTCGACAATCATTCGGTATTGCTTTTCGCTTTCCTTGAGGGCGCGTTCCATAATCTTCCGCTCGGTGATATCGCGCGAAATACAACGGAATCCAACAGGCTTCCCGGTGGTATCCTTCATCAGAGATACCGATATTTCATAGTTGCCGGTGGTGCCGTCTTTTTTGATTAATGCTACTTCAAAAGATTTAAGGGGTTTTCCTGTTTTGTATATTGTCCTGAAGACCTGATAAGATTTTTGGGTGTCTGATTCACTCTGCAGCTGGCGAATGGGATCGGGCATTTCCATCAGTTCCTTGCGGGAGTATCCCAGCAGTTTAGGAATGATGTCATTGAGGAAGATCCATCTGCCGGAAAGGTCCGTTTCCAGATAGCCTTCCTGAATGTTTTGGATAATGTTCAGGTATTTTGCCTTGCTTTCCCGCAGACCGTCCTCTGCCCTTTTTCTCCTTGCCGCTGATTTTTCCAGTTCCTGGATTCTCTGTTTTAATAAGGCATTCTCTTCGATCAGTTTCTGATGTACCTGTGATAAGTCGTGCATCTTTTGTGTCCTGCCTTGTCAAACCTTGTCAATAATGATGAATGAAGACAAAATAAGCAATTTCGTATATGGAACATCTGAATTATCAATATTAAAAAGTATAGCCATAAAGGTTCCAAAAATAAAGCATTCATTTTCCACACTTGACAAAACACCTGATTCATTGATAAAAAATAAAATATCAGGTTGTTTATTCAAGAGGCGTTGATCGTTAAATCATAACGGACGGGCGGAATCATATCCCCTTCTGTGGGGGAGGAGAGGTCATGATGAAAACAACTCTTCGCAATGCCATTCCCACCCTTTGTCTGGCGTTCCTTATTTTTTGCTGTCCCATAGCCGCTGCCGAACCGGCAATGAACGATGATGAGCTGTCCGAGGTTGCCTCTCAGAGCGGACTTTCCGTATCTCCGAACGCAAACGGGAATCAGATGAACAGCCTCTTCGTATTGAAGGGTCTGCCATACGACATCAAGGAAGGAACCGGTAAGACAACCGGAAATGCCCTGTTCGATTTCACCCGGCTGGGGTTTAACGTCACGATGGAAAACGTCCATTTTGATTATGTCACGGGGGAAATGTTCAGCAACCATGGAAATATGTATCTGAAAATGGGCGACTTCTACGTCAGTCTTATGGACATTGATCTGAAGGGCAATATTCAGGGAGCATCACTTTTTAGTACGAACGTGTTCCCTGCGTATGGCGGGACAAGCGCCGGGAAGCCGGTTCTCGTTCAGGAAATCAATTCCAGTATCCAGATTCAGAGGATGAGCATTGACTCCATCCGTATCGGGGTGGAACCGGGTACGGGAAAAAGTATGGGGTCGGTCTTCATAGACAACATGCGCGTTAACAACGTAGGTACCATCCAGGTGAAATAATAATCAAGCGTATTTAAATCATATGAAAAAGAAAACGGCTTTTCTCGTAACCTTGCTGGTGCTTTTTTTCATGGCATCTGCCACCGCAGCGCAGCAGGGAAGCAAACTGCCGCAGCCGGCCGTATGCAAAGGCATTCCGAATCAAGAACCGGCCACTCAAATGCTGACCGTGCGCGGTCATCGACTGGCCGTTGCGGAAGCCGGTGATCCAAATGGTTTCCCCGTGTTTTACGCGCATGGGAATCCGGGATCCCACCTGGAATTGGCCCTGCTGGATGAGGATGCCCGTCGTTTTGGTTATCGAATCATTGCGTTTGATCGCCCCGGTTTTGGACAATCGCCCTTCATCAAGCCTTATTCCCTCAAGGATTTTGCCGATGACCTGGCCGCGCTGGCTGATCTGAAAAAGATCGCCCGCTTCGGACTGATCGGTTGGTCCAGCGGGGTTCCGCCCGTCGTAGCGACAAACTACTATTATCCGCAACGGGTGGTATTTACCTTCGCCATTTCCGGCTATACGGACTTTTCCCGTTTTCCCGACGCAAAGCAGTTCATGGCGGATAAGGGGCTTCCGGGCGCGAAGCTGGCGCAAAATCATCCCCTGGCGTTCAGTATGACGGTATGGGGCGTGAGGCGGGTGGATCTATATCGGCCGGATTTTTACTTGCGCGAGGCTGTGAAGAAGATGCCGCCATTTGATCGCCGGATGCTCGATTCGCCTGACAGTGCGTGTTTGTTCATGCGCACACAGCAGGAAGGGCTTCGGCAGGGCAGTGATGGAGCCGTGCAGGATCTGAAGGTGCAGTGGCGATACTGGGGATTTGAGATGAACCAGGTGAAGAATCCCGTTAAGATCATGCAGGGTGAGGCGGATCCGTTTGTACCGCAGGCGTTTGGCCGTCATCTGTCAAAGAATCTGGCAAACGGACAATTACAGTTGCTCCCGGGGAAGGGGCATTTACTTCCGTTTTCCTCAGATTTCCGGGAGGAGATGTTCATTCAGGCAAGACAACTTCAAAAAATGTCTCTATCGAAAGAAGAGAACAATAAACGATAATCGGGGTAAAATGTCACCGCCGGAGCTCATTGCGGATAGCCATACCCAGAGTCTCCATTACATAAGGTTTTCTGACATAAGCGCCTGCTCCCAGCTTTTGCGTCTCTTTGACACGATCCGTTTCAGAGAACCCGCTCACAATGATGGCCTTCTGCTTCGGGTTGATTTCGAGTGCTCTCTGATAGGTTTCCAATCCATCGATTCCCGGGACCATGATCATATCCAGAACCAGGAGGTCTGCCTGATTCTGCCGGAGGTATTCCAGCGCTTCCTCCCCGCTGGACACCACATGGACCTTGTACCCGAGTTTTTGAATCAATGCGGAAGCCACCTCTCTCTGTCCGGCAATGTCATCCACCACCAGCACTGTTTCCCCACGCCCCATGTATTCTTCCATGCACTTTTTCTGCTGAGGGGAAGTCATTTCCTCGCGTGTAACCGGGAAATAAAGTGTAAAGGTTGTACCCTGGCCAATTTCAGTCTGCACGTCAATATACCCTTTATGGTCTTTTACTGTTCCCCAGACAATTGCCAGGCCCAGGCCGGTTCCACTCCGGCCCATGATTTTCTTTGTATAAAACGGTTCAAAGATCTTCTCCCTGTTCTCGGCAGGAATACCCGTTCCCGTATCAGATAAGGTCAGGACAACATAATCTCCTTCCTTAACCTCGTCATAGCCAACAATGGGCTTTTCCAGATACCGGTTTTCTGTACAGATCGTGACGTGACCCTCCCCGGAAATTGACTCCGCCGCGTTTAACACCAGATTCATCAGTGTCTTTTCCAGGTGAATAGGAGAGCCCTTGATTTTCAGCAGTGCTTCATGACAGACAACTTTGAAATTCACACGGGGATGATAGACTTGAATACTGTCAAACACAGGTGACTTGAGAAAACCTGAAACAACATCGTTGAGATCGATCACTTCTGAAGTTGTCACTCCACGTCTGGCCAGTGTGAGAAGATCCTGAACAATCGCGGCTCCTTTCTCTGTGGACTGCATAATTTTTTCTACGTGACTTCTGGTCCGCTGCCCTTCAGGAATCTCCAGCAGCAAAAGCTCAGAATATCCCGTGAGAACCCCTAAAACGTTATTCAGATCATGGGCAACTCCTCCGGCCAGATGCCCGAGAGCTTCCATTTTTTCCACCCGGTTCAGGCGCTCTTCCAGTTTTCTTTTTTCTTCCTCCGCACGCTTTCGTTCGGTGATGTCATTATAATAAATCTGATACCGTACAGCGCCATCCCAGAAGACTTCCTTGCGCAAGGCCTGCAGATGACGTATTTCGCCATTTTTCCTGACGATGCTTATTTCATATTCAGATGGGCCAAACTTGCCCTGCAGTCTCAGTTCTTTTCTCATCTGCCATGCGGCATAACTTTCCGGAGTATAGCGTTCTTTGATGGTTTTTTTCTTCAACTCTTCAACATTGTCATATCCGTATATTTCCAGGATCGCCCTGTTGGCATAAATGGTTTCGCCTTCTATGGTCGATATTCGCACGCCCATCGGGGATTGATTCAGAGAATTGCGAAAATTACTTTCACTTGCCCGCAGTTCGTCCTCTATTTGTTTTTGCAGGGTGATATCGTGTGCCACAACATCAGCGCCGACCACATGCCCTTCGTTGTCGCTGATATTTTTAACGTTCAGTTGAATATTAAGTCGTCTGCCTTTCTTGTTCAATACTTCAAGCTCTACTGTGGGTAATACGTTGATGCCCCGGGACATTTTTCCCATGCGCTCTATAAATACCTTCTTACTGTTTTCAGTCAAAAGGTCGAATGGACTCAGAGAGCTTATTTCCTCCTGGCTGCAGCCTGCATAGTCGCAAAAAACATCATTTGCTTTTGTGAATTTGCCGCTTTTAAAATCAACCTGGTATATTCCCGCAGGAGCGTTCTCAAAAAGCTGTTTATACTTTTCCTCACTCGCGCGCAGTTCGAGCTCCATCTGTTTGCGGTCGCTGATGTCCTGAAACGCGCCCTGCACCTTGATGATTTTACCGGTGTCATCTTTTACCGCCTCCCCGATGGTTCTGACCCATACTCTTTTGCCCTTGGCGCTGATAATTTCCATTTCTTCATCGTAGGGAATTCCTTTTTGGGCAGAATCTGTAAATACTTTTGTAATTCTTTCTTGCCACTCGGGCGCATAAAAACTGATGCCCTGTTCCGCCGAAGGGGAGTATCCCACAGGCATCTCATGAATAGCTGCTACTTCATCAGACCAGGTAACACGGTTTTCTTGAAGATTGACGCTCCATCCGCCCAGTTTAGCTTTTTCTCCGGCGATCCGTAGAAGGAGATGGGTTGCCTGCGATTCTTCTTCTCTTCGTTTGCGGTCAGTAATGTCGATCATGAAATTCAAGGTAGCGGGCTTCCCTTTCCAGTTTATCCTGACAGCATTCAACTCTACCCAACGGAAGCTGCCATTTTTATTTAAAAGCCTGAAAGAATATCTGGCAGGAACATTTTCACCATTGAGACGTTTGATGTGATTTTCCGCGACTACTTCACGATCATCCTCATGGATGAAATCGACGAATGGCGTTGACGAGATTTCTTCGTTTGAATAATCTGTCATTCCGGCAATTACGGGATTGAGAAATACAGCCTTAAAATCCTGGATGACAATAATAGCCTCACTGGCATTTTCAATGAGGGTACGATATTTTTCTTCGCTTTCATGAAGCGCATCCAGAGCAAGCTTGTTTTCCGTAATGTCGCGGCAGATGGCCAGAATATATGGTTTTCCCCTGTCCGGAAAGGAAGTCAAACTGATTGCCGCATCAAACAATGTCCCGTCATAACGGCAGTGTCTCCATTCAAAATACTGAGGCTGACCCTTGAGCACTGCACGGTTATTTGCCAGGGCCTGCTCTTTTGAGGACTTTCCATCAGGCTGAATCTCGGGTGAGAATCGTGAAGGAGGCTGCCCGATGATCTGCTCCCGGGTGCAGCCAAACATTTCCAGGGCTTTCGGATTACAGTCGATAAAGACGTCATTGTCCAGCAGGAAAATGCTGTCGCCGGCAGATTCAAAAAGGTGCCGGAATTTGTCTTCACTCACCCGCAGGGCATCCTCAGCCTTTTTGCGGTCGGTGATGTCATGGGCAATTGTCAAAAGGTAACGATCCTGATCGATTTCAACATAACGGGCTGAGAAAATCATGTTCCTGATTTCACCGTTTTTCCGGCGCATCAGGATCTCTTCGCCCAAGACTATTTTTGAATCTTTCAATGTATTTAATATCTTTTCACGATCTTCGATATTGACCCATATATGAAGATCCTTTGTGGAAAAGCCAATCAACTCTTCCCGGGAGTAACCCGTCCAGTACGAGAATGCCTCGTTTACATCAATTAATGTTCCCTTCGCTGCATCGGTAATGGCGATAGGATCAAGATTCATATGAAAGAAGGATGAGAATTTTTTCTCGGATTTGGAAAGACGCTCTTCTGCCTTTTTGCCTTCAGTGACGTCGGTGAAAAATCCTGCATTGCATTT
>CAZXIP010000077.1:0-8093 GCA_964640755.1 uncultured Smithella sp.
TTTTCCGGGAACGGTTCCTGAGAAGTTGTGAAGAGATTGGCATCCCTACAGAAATTATGTCTGCCACCAAAGCGCTCGAACTGGTGCCCAATCTCAGCCCGGATACGGAAGAAGCCATCAAGGTCCCAGATTGTTCGATTGATCCCTTCCGCTTATGCATGCTCAACATGCGAACATCTGAGATCAAGGGCGGTCTGAGTTTCATCCGTCACAGGGTCACAGAAATCGTAAAGTCCCACGGCCGCTGCATCGGCGTCAAAGCCATCGATGCGGTGTCCGGCGAGATAAAGGAAATACACGGCAATATCATCGTCAATGCATCGGGCGCCTGGACCAACCTGGTCGCCGGTCTTGCCGGCTGCGAAGTCCCTCTGACATTATCGAAAGGATCCCTGGTTATTACCAATCACCGGCTGACCGACATGGTGATCAACCGGCTGAGACCGTCTTCCGATGGAGATATCATTGTCCCCAACGAAGCAGTCTGCCTGGCCGGAACTACTTCACTATTGGTTGAAGACCCTGATAAAATCTCCATTAGGCCCGATGAAGTGGACATCATCATCGGGGAAGCGGGCCGTATGATCCCGCATTTCAATCAGACGCGCATCATCCGCGCATTTTCCGGCGTCCGCCCCCTGCTCAAGTCACAAAAGCTTGACAGCCGGGAAATCTCGCGGGGTTTTCAGATTATTGACCACCAGAACGGCATGTACAGCATTGTTGGCGGGAAGCTCACCACTTTCCGGCTTATGGCGGAGAAAATGGTGGACACCATCATGGGTGCCTTCAATCTAAAGCGGGCCTGTGAGACAGCGGAAAGACCGCTGGACGGACAGGATGAGCTCAGCGGCTACCCGCTGTCCAAACGCCTGTCGGACATGAAAAACATCGTCTGTGAATGCGAACTGGTCACCCGCAGGGAAGTGGAGCGGATCATCAGCCAGACAGGCACCAGGCACGTCGGCGACATCCAGCATCGGACGCGACTGGGCATGGGGCCCTGCCAGGGCGGCTTCTGCACATTCCGCGCGCTCGGCATCATGCATGACATGGATATTTTAACTGCGGAACAGTCTGTCCAATCTTTGAGGGATTTTCTCCAGAGGCGCTTTCGCGGTATCCGATACGCCCTGTGGGGAGATCAGCTCCGGGAAGAGCAGCTTGTTGAATATATTTATCTTGGTATTCTGGCCATGGAGCAAAACAAGTGAGCGTAATCGAATACGATGTCATTATCATCGGTGCGGGGGTGTCGGGTCTGACCGCAGGTACTTTGCTGGCAGAAAATGGCCTGAATGTCGCTCTGGTCACGACCGGCGAACCGACAGCCTGTCTGTCCACCGGGTGCATTGACGTCTGCTCGCGCAACGAAAATCCCCTGCAGGCAATCGCTAATCTGCCCGAGGGCCACCCCTATCATCATATTCCCGTCGAAAATATCCGTCAGTCACTCCATGATTTTCAAAAGATCATGACGGATATGGGGTTGCCCTATGCGGGAATACCGGAAAACAACCGCCGGGTTCTTTCCGCCATCGGCACATTTAAAACGTCGTGCCTGACTCCTGTGACCATGCAGGCCTCTCCGCAGAACGAAGATGAAATAATACACATCATCACCTTTGCCGGCCTGAAAGATTTTTATCCCGGCTATATCATTTCCCGGCTTAAAAACGCATCTTTTTCAATTTACGACGCCGGTGTTTCAACAACCATGGGCATCTCTGCCAATTTCGAAAACGAGGCTTTCCTGGAAGCGTTCATTCTGTGGATGGAAAAGCAAAATATCCGGGAGGATAAAATCGGTTTTCCGGCTGTTTTGGGATTGGAATCGGCATCTGCCATTATGAAAACCATCGAATCCCGCATGGAGTGTCCTGTCTTTGAAATCCCGACCATTCCCCCTTCCATGCCCGGCCGCAGGCTGTTTAACGGCCTAAAAGACCATTTTCGCCGTCGGGGAGGTGTTATCTACTGGGGCTGGCCTGTTGTCGGCGTGGAAAAATCCGGAAGGAAAATTGAGGCTGTGATCGCCGAATCACAGGGCAGGCCCAACAGCCTGAACGCCAAAGCGTTTATTCTCGCTACCGGGTCTTTTGTCGGGGGCGGCCTTCACGCGAACCGTGACAACATTGTAGAAAAAGTGTTTAACCTGCCTGTATTCCTGCCCGGCAAACGCGAAACCTGGTTTGATCATGATTATTTTTCCTTAAACCACGGCATCGGCCAGGCGGGCGTTGCAGTCAATTCAGATTTCCGGCCCGCGGAGTGCCCCTGGGATAATGTTTTTGTATGCGGAGCCATTCTCGCACACACAGAGATGCTGAAAAACGGCTGCGGTCATGGTTTTGCACTGGCAACGGGACAGGCGGCGGCAAAATCCTGTCTGGAGCATATCCGATGAAATTCGAACACTGCATACGCTGCACTATCTGTGTGGAAAACTGCCCTGTGTTCCGTGTCAACCCGGCCTTCCCGGGTCCCAAGCAGGCGGGGCCTGATGCCCAGAGATTCCGCAGCGAACGGGAAAAATCCGTTGATGAATGGGTGCTGCTGTGCAGCCAGTGCAAACGTTGTGAAATGGCCTGCCCATGCGGCGTGGAACCCGCTCAGATCATCCTCCGGGCGCAGCAGAAGTACGGCCTGGAGCATCCCCATACGGCCGCACACCTGCTTTTTGCCAACAATTACTATCTCTCCACGCTTGGATCCATGACGGCGCCTCTGGCCAATCGTTTTGCTTCAACCAAAATCGGCAAAAAAATATTTCAGCGCATGGGAATTGCAACTTACATCCCCTTCCCTAAATTCAGTTTCAAAACCATGCGCAGTGAAAAGAAGACCCGCAGCCGCGAGCCAAAGAAAGTCGCATTTTTCTATGGCTGCTTCATCAACTTTTACCGCCCCGACATCGGCAGAAAAATCATTAGACTTTTGCAGTCGTTCCGGGTTGACGTCGTTCTGCCGCCTCAGTGGTGCTGCGGTCTACCCGCACTGGGCAACGGCAACCTGGCACTGGCGCAAAACTTTGCTGCGAAAAACGTTGCCTCCCTGTCCAATTACATCGACGCGGGCTACGACGTGGTCTATACCTGCACATCCTGTGGTCTTTGCCTGCTGCACGATTACCAGGGAATCATGGATATCCCCGGCGCAAAAAAGATTGCGGAAAACAGCTATGACCTGCATGAATATCTCCTCAAACTGGTTGCCGAACGCGGCGGAGCAAAACCTGATTTTAAGGAAGTTAACCGGACACTTGCATATCACATCCCCTGCCACCTGCGCGCACTGGAAATCGGTTACCCGGCAGCCGATTTAATGAAGATGATTCCAGGCCTGGAATGCAGGGTCCTCGACGACGCCTGCTGCGGACTCAACGGCAGTTACGGATTTAAAAAAATCAACGAAGCCACAGCCATACAGCTGGGGGGTCGCGCCGTGTCGCTGATCAAAAAAACCGGCGCGGAGGCGATTGTGGCGGACTGCGGTTCCTGCCGCATGCAGCTCGGCGGCCTTTCCGGCATGAACGCTTTCGATCCGGTGGAAATTCTCTGCGAATCGCTGGGCATCCGCGATAAAAAAAATTAAAAAGGGGGATTCCAGACGAATCCCCCTTTTTACGATTCGGAACGTGAAGGCTATCTTTTGACAGCAGACATTTTCCTTCGAACCAGCCAAATGAAAGCAACCGCCATAACGATCAAGGAAAATGAAAAAAGAAACACGGTTGTTGCGCCGTAAGAAACCATTCCATAGGCAAGGCCCACCAACGGCATTAAAGTGCATCGCGTAAGGAAACGTAAACCTTCGTTCTGAGCAATCCTGGCGGCAACGGGCGGGCTGATCTGATAGTATAATTTTACAAAGGCTTTCCCTGCAGTGTTTGTGAGGAGACAACGGTCACGGAATAACCGCAAAACGCGAACATGCTTTTCCCAGGGAGTTCCGAAAGCAGCCGTAGCAATAAAACAACCACCTCCTCCGCTGTCTACCGGAGGAATAATAATCGCAGAAGTTGCGGAAGCTTCGTTCGAATAAGCGGAAATCGTGACGTCATTCAGTGTTTGAACCCGGTAATAGTAAGTTGAACCAAATGTAAGGCCCATATCGCTATAACTGGTCGAATTTGCGCCTGCAGTACCGATTACCCTATAAGGACCTCCGGAAATGCTTGCCCGGCTGATGATGAAAGACGATTCGGCGCCGGAGTTATCCGTCCAGTTCAGATTGATTTGCGTGTAGGAGACAGCTGATGCGCTAAGACCGCTGGGTGCCGCGAGGATGGTCACTGCGTATGCCTCATCAGATTCAGGGGAGTCCCCTTCGGCGTTATATGCGCTCACACGGTAGTA
Source organism: uncultured Smithella sp. (assembly GCA_964640755.1). Lineage (GTDB taxonomy): Bacteria > Desulfobacterota > Syntrophia > Syntrophales > Smithellaceae > UBA8904. The sequence goes on from CAZXIP010000077.1 coordinate 4,359, forward strand.
ATAGGTCTTTCCCTCGCTCAGGCTGTTATCCGAATATATGACCATTCCGGCACCGACAGTGGCAACCTCACTGTAAGTACCGCTTGCACCTGTCTTTCTATCAATCTTAAACCCCGTCTCGTTTGTAGAGTTGTCCGTCCAGTTCAGATCGATCCCGCTGGTCGATGAAGAAGAACCGGAAAGGCCCGTTGGCCTATTCAGGCCAAGATTAACACCCAGAACTGTCAGGACATCTATTCTCTTTATGGAACCACCCGCAAGATCCCCCGCTTTTAATGTCACGGCTACACCTGTATCCTGAAGTCCCTTTAACACATTGGCTACGGAAGCCGTCGGCCATTTCTGTTTGATGACTGCCCAGGCGCCCGCCACGTGAGGGGCCGCCATGGACGTTCCATCCCAGCTGTCCCAGCCTCCTCCCGGAACCGAAGAATTGATTGCGCTGCCGGGCGCAAAAAGAGACAGCATGACAGGATGATAGTTGCTATAGTCCGCCTCGGCATCCGCTTTTGTCGTCGCACCCACACTTACGGCAGAAGAGATGCAGGCCGGTGACGCTACACTGTTTTTATAACCTTCGTTCCCTGATGATATGACCGTAGCAATTCCCGCTGAACGGAGGTTGTCAATGACGGCTTTTGTAGAAGATTCGGACGAATCACAGGCGGAAAAATACTGACCGCCTCCGATACTGATATTAACGGCTGCAATTTTATAGGTATTTCTCAACGAGTATACATGTTCCAGAGCCAGGTTCTGGTCAGACGTGTATGAAAGAGCGCAGGGTGAAGCAAGACCACCATTACTGCAGGACGCTGCGTCAGTGATTTTTGAAAAAACCTGAATGGCAATGATATTGGCATCTTTGGCCACACCATTTATGGAAGCCGACTTGCCCGCGGCAATACCAGCCACATGGGTTCCGTGCCGGCATCCATCAATGTCTGTACCGTTTGTTCCCCCGCACTGGATCCCCGCACCTGCTCCTATCTGAGACAATTGGCTGTTAGGGCAAACCGTTTCTGCGTGCTCGCCGGCATCAGTCGTGGAAAAGCAGGCCTCCGCAACCACTTTGCCGTCAAGAAAGAAACTGTGTGTTTTGTCAACCCCGGAATCAAGAATGGCCACGGTCCATCCTGATCCTGTATAACCCAATCCCCAGGCTTGATCTGCCTTAATCAAAGGGACACTCTCCGTTAATGTCGCAGGAACAAGCTTATCCTCTTCAATCGAAACCACAAGAGGATTGGCAATCAAAGCATCCAGTGCGTCCGGATCCACTGCCATTGCGGTGTATGGAATATGCTTGAATCTTTTTAAGCCTCTCACATTGTGTTTGATAACTTTCTGCTGCAGCTGGTTCTGCAGATCTGCTATCCGGGCTTTCTGACCGGCTACCGCCTTCGGTCCTGATAAGTGCCCCTCCGGTTGAAACGATGTATTCAACCTTACGATGACTCGAACACTGCCTGCATTTTTCGCCTTGGCAAAAAGCGCGGGTGATGCCTTGGTGCTACCCTGCCCTTCAACATCCATCATACCGCCAAAGAAGAGGAGTAAGGTAAAGGCAAATACAAATATCCGGCAGAACCGATGTTTGCATGAAGATTGAGGTTCATGATTTCTGCATGTTCTGTTTGTCATTTCTCCCTCCTTGAAATTGGCGGCGGTTTCATCTTCGGCCCTGACGGGTTTATGGAATAAATTTTTATCCAGATCTATCTTTCTGCCGGCGGTACGGCACTATCCGTTTCAATCGATGATACGAGGGAGCTGGAAATCAGCACCCTCAGGGCTTTCGCATTCACTTTCATAGCCATGTAAGGTGTATACGTGAATCTTTTAATGCCTTGAACATCATCCTGAACCAATACCGTGAAAAGCCGATCCTGCATTTCCGATATACGCATCTGCTGTTCTTTTGACTGTTTTGGAGATAATTGACCGTCAGGGACAAACGGCATATTTAATTTTACCAGAACTCGAACACTACCTTTAGCCTGCGCCACGGCAAGAAGCAGGCTGTAGTCTTTGACTGAAGATGAACTTTCGTTTTGCGAAACAGGAGGATTTGCCTCCACGCTGTGCGCATTCACGACTTGAGAGCATCCAGGAAGTATCATCATGAAGAGGGATGTAAGACATGGCCACATTATTAAAAATCTTTTTTTCGGCATATGGCGTCTGTCCCAATCAGATTTTCATTTCAAGGGTCTCCCACCATGATTGTTCATGGCGCAAAAGTGGCTCTGCTCAATGTGTATCCTGTTGTTTATTATACATCCAGTCATGAAGAAAATGCAACGGGACTTCTTGCGCCGAACCGCCAATTTTTGCCTGTATATACACAGGGAGCGACGATGACTTCCAGGAGGAAATGAACCATGTTGGAAAAGTCAATGTGAATGAATGGAAATATCAGGTCGGATTTTTCTTTTCCCGTTCTCTGATAAAACACCGCGGATCTTCCGCCAGGTAGTCACCGCTGTAGGCATGGGCCCGTCCACGACATCCGCCGCAGACGGTTTTGTACTGGCACTCACCGCAAAGGCCCTTGAGCTTTTCTTCGCGACGGCGCAAATCCTGAAATAAAGCGGAAGCGGTATAAATATCATGAAAACTTTTTTCCCGGATATTTCCTCCGCTTACCTCAACAAATGGACAGGGCCAGACATCCCCGTTGGCCTTGACATAAACAAATCCACGTCCCGCCGCGCATCCGTGAAAAACGCTTCCGGCCAGTTTAAGCGGCAACCCGCCCTGGATGCCTCCTCTTTCCAGAAGATACGGCCAGTACTGCGGCCCCGCCACCGGCTCGATGATCGTTTTGGCGTTTTTTTGTTTTTCGGAAATCAGTTCACTCAGATGCCTGTTGGCGGTTTTTTTGAGGGTGGCTTTTTCAATCTTTTCACCCCGTCCCACGGCAACCAGCTGATACATGAGCATGATGCCTGCCCCGCTGGCGTCGGCAAAATCAATCAGCTGCGGCAGATAGGGCATGTTGTATTCCATCGCGGTTGTGTTGATCTGTAGCAGAATGCCGGCTTTTTTGGTCGCTTCAACAGCCCGCATAGCCAGATCAAAGGAACCGGGCTTATTTCTGACCATATCGTGAATATCCGGATTGGCCGCGTCAAAACTGATGGCATTGCAGACCACTCCGTGGTCTTTGAGTTTAAAGGCCATTTCTTCATCGATCAGCGTTCCGTTGGTGGCAATGATGTTGGCGAGCCCCGCTTTTTGCGAGTGCCTCAAGAGTTCAAAAATGTCCGGCCGCACCAGCGGCTCACCGCCGGTATAGATCAGGGTACGAAACTCGCTTTCGGCAGCGAGCATATCAATGAGCTTTTTTCCTTCGTCGGTGGTCAGTTCGTCGGGGGCGGCCTGGCCGCTTGTGGCATGACAGTGGATGCAGCGCAGGTTGCAGGCACCGGTAACTTCCCAGACGGGATGCCCCGGATAACCGATGCAACCCATACCCCAGGCACCGTTGGCTACCGGCATCGATGAAAAACCATGATGGACAAGCCATCCGAAGAAGTTCCGCCAGTGGTTCAGATATCCCATGAGCAGCGTGCTTCCCAGCTGTTTAAATAAAAGAGAGGGAGGATTATAAAATGCCTTTACTTTGTTTTTTTTCATCATCTTCTCAAATGTAGGCCAGTATAAAAGCCAGTGATGTTCCAAGATTCACGGCGATGTTCAGGCCGCACAATATTTTCAGCCATCGGGCAT
>CAZXIP010000078.1:0-8076 GCA_964640755.1 uncultured Smithella sp.
ATCAGTCATATTTAAAACTAATTTTTTATATACATATTTTTTCAATAATTCCAAGAATTAATTTACGTTTTTTCCGCTCCTTCTTATCCATATGCTGCGTTATTATAAAATTCCCGGATCGCAAAAGAGAACGCATTCATTGCTTTTCCTGCCCGGTGCTAAAACAGGGCGCAAGGTGATCTCAGATTCTTTTGACCGCTTTTCTAATGTATAATCAATGCCGGTTTTTTTTCTTAAATGATTCTTCGCTTCTTCAAACGGCATCGCGATCACTGCCGCGGTGAATGCACTCCAGCCGCACGCCTGATCACCACTGTCATCACACACGCCAACCATAATCGCCTTCACGGGAAAACCCATGACTTCGGCTTTCACGGCATACGTCCAGGCTTGCTTTTCCTTTTTTACAGGTTTCCCGGAAATGATTAATCTGGTCCTTGCACCAGACAATTTTTTGCTGATCCTGCACCTGTCAAATCCGTTAAACGTCTGGCTGTCCAGGGTGATACTCATATCCGGCACCGGATTTTCTTTAATTTTATCCTGAGCGAAAACAAGGACAGGCAGTAAAACCAGCATGACAGGCACGAGCCATTTTACTATTTTCATAAAAGTTATTTCCTTTCAATTATTCGTATCATTCATCACCTGCGGATCAACGCCGGCTAAGGAATAATATTTGTTTATTATAGCTTTCCTCTGCTGGTTACGCCACATAATCTTTAAATCACATTTTCCCGTCGAAAAGTGGATGCCGGCAAAATGACAGGAGGTCGATTGTCACAAGCGTCAATGCGACTTATTTGATTTCATTCCAGGTAAGCCGGTTTGACTTTCCACATTTGTCATTCGTCAGCATGTCCAAATCCTGTGCAGCAATGAATTAATTCCAGTATTACAGGCACCGCACGTTGAGAAAAAATCGTTAACTGTAATTTATGTTGACATGGAATTGCGTTTTTAATATATACATGCCGTCTATTAACCAAACACTTGTTAAATAAATATGTGAGCAGGCTGTGGCCATCAGTTATTGGAATACAATGTCTGATGCGCACTGCTGCAAAATTTTTTTAAAATTTGCTTGTTGACGGTCTCTGCATTGCGGGAACGGGCAACACGCTGATGAAAATATTATTTCCTTACAATTATAATATCTTATGAATTTTGTATTTGGAGCGGAGTTTGTCCGCCGGGCGTTTTTGCGCGGCAGAAGCGGCGTAATGATTAATTCCGCTCGCACGGGGCAAACGATACTTCTCCGTAGCTTGCTGCGACATTAAGAATGTTCGTTTCACGCCTCGACGGCCTGCCTTGAAGTGGTTGATTATTTGAGTTGAGTCAATGTCATGGAGTGTAAAAGGTATGTTTATGAAAATTCATCTTCACAGGATTTCGATTTCTTTGTGTGTGCTCGTTCCTGCTTTTATTCTTTCTTCGTGCGCTTTTTTTCAATCAACAGACGTTCCCAAAGATGTGCCCTATATCAAAGACGGGATTAATTTTCACCTCAGGGGGGACAGCCGGTTGAACTTATACAGGGGTGCCCCACACGCGCTGGTTTTGTGCGCTTATCAATTGACCGACGCTAATGCTTTTAACCAGCTGCTTGAGGAAAAAGACGGGATGGCCAGGCTTCTTGTATGCACTCGTTTTGACCCCACTGTAAATTACGCAAAAAAAATGATTGTCCAGCCTGGTCAGGATATTTATGAGGCCATGGAAAAAACGGAAGGTTCCAGGCAGGTGGCGGTGATTGCCGGATATTATGCATTCCAGAAAAAGCAGGCTGTAAAGGTGATTCCTCTTCCGGAGAAAAAAATGTTTTCCTTCAGGAGAGCCGGAGGAACGGACATCTCCCTGTACCTGTCTGGGCGTGAAATTCAAAATATGCCGGATAAAAAAAGCGAGGGGGGAAAATGAGTATCCAAAAACCCCTTTTCTGGCAACAGGGCCTTTTTCTCCAACCTCAGCATTTTCAGCTGATGGAGCAGTCCTTCTGCGAATTGCTGACACCGCTAAAGCAGCTCCTGATCCCGTATTTCTGGGGCGTGATCAGCATGATAATCAAAGAGAAGCGGCTGGCCAACGGGATTCTGGAGCTCCAGAATGGCGCCTTTATTTTTCCTGACGGGACCCATGTCGTTTTTCCGGGCAATGCTGTTATGAATGTTCGTTCCTTTGATGATTCCCTGGCGGGATCCCTCAACGTCTACCTGGGCCTGAAATCCTGGTACAATGCTGGCGAAAATGTAACCGTTGTGGAGAATCCGGAAAACCTTGCCGGTGTTACTACACGATTTGTCGCAACAGCTGAATCGGAAGAAATTGATGATCTTCATGCCGGAGGACCTTCGGCCCATGTTAAAAAGCTTCACTACGTTTTGAAGCTTTTCTGGGAAAACGAACTGGAGCAATCCGGTGACTATCAGCTTATTCAGATTGCCCGGCTTGAGAAAAGAGGTGCCGGCGTCACCCTTTCACAGGATTATATCCCTCCCTGTCCCGTGATCGCCGGATCGGAATCGTTGCTTAACCTGGTTGGTGAAATTCGCGATCAGATTACCGCACGCAGCCGTCAACTGGAAGAATACAAGAGAAAAAGAGGCGTGCATTCGGCAGAATTCGGTTCACGCGACATGGTTTATATCCTCGCCCTGCGCTCCGTGAACCGCTATGTTCCGATGCTGCATCATTACACACAGACCCCGAAGGTGCATCCATGGGTTGTTTACGGTGCTCTGCGTCAGCTGATTGGAGAACTGTCTTCATTTTCTGAGCGCGTCAACGCGCTGGGTGGATTTTCCGATGATGATCATGCGTTCCCACCTTATGATCATTCCAGCCTCTGGCATTGCTATTCCGACGTTCAGAACCTGATTTCCCATCTGCTGGATGAGATAACCGCCGGTCCGGAATACATCATGCGTTTGATCAACGATGGTGTTTTCCACAGTGCGGATCTCAAACCCGCCGTCTTCGAGGGAAACAACCGTTTCTACCTGTCCGTCAGAACCGATGACGAGGCAACCGCCGTCATTCAAACGATGACAATGCTGGCCAAGCTGGGGTCGCGCGAAGACCTTCGGAACATTGTAGCCCGGGCCCTGCCGGGTATTCATCTCGAACATCAGCCGCAGCCTCCTCAGCAATTGCCGCGCCGGTCCAATGCGATATATTTCCTGATTAACCATCATGGCGAACAGTGGGAATCCGTCGTCAAAAACCGGAACGTTGCCCTTTACTGGAATAATGCCCCCGGGGACGCGGATATTGAATTAATGGTGATAAGGAGATCTCATGCATCTAAGTGATTATTTCATTGAACTGGTGGCTTATGTAAATTATTTCCTGCGTTCGGAGGAAAGTCAGAAACTTGCCGGCGATCAGCTGAAAAACAACATCCAGAAGCTTTTGTCAAAAAGTGAAGACGGCCTGAGAAAGGGTGAAATATCCACGGACGATTACGATCAGGCGCGCTTTGCTGTCTGTGCCTGGATTGACGAAGCGCTTCTGAATTCGGCCTGGCCACATAAAGAGGTCTGGATTCGCCAGCAACTGCAAAGAATATATTATAACACCACGGATGCCGGAGAAATATTTTTCGATCGGTTGAACAGCCTGGGCCCCCATCAGCTGGAGGTCAGGGAGATTTATTACCTGTGCCTCGCCCTTGGTTTTACCGGACGCTATTTCAATGATGATTACACCCTTGAACAGATAAAAACCGCTAGTCTAAAGCTCCTGATGGGCAGCTCTCTCGGATTGCCTTCCCTGGAACGTGTCGATCTTTTCCCTGAAGCATATCCGGCAGGGGAAGCGGACATCGATCTGTCTGACGGCAAACGGCGCAGCAAATGGTTTATTGCGGCCTGTGCTGCCGCGCCGCTGGCCCTGCTGATTACGTTATTTGTTACGTACTGCTTTATTCTGAACAATGTTGGTGAAAACTACCTGCTGATGGTGATGAAATGAAAGAGAAAATAATGCCATTCCTCAAAATCTTTTTTATTGGCGCCATAACCATCTTCATCGCACTGGTTGTTGTCGGTATTGCACTGGTCTTGCAGTGGCCCTGGTGGGCAATCCTGTTTCTTCTGCTTTTTATCGCCAGCCTGGTGCTTGGAGGATTTTTCATCCGCAATCTGCTGGATCAGCGAATGGGAAAACGATTTGAAGAAAGCATTGTCGCGCAGGATAATGCCCAGATTCAAACCCTGTCAGGGAAAGAACAGGACAACAGAAAACTGCTGCAGGCAAAATGGAGGGAGGCGATCGACGTTCTGCGCAGATCGCACCTGAAAAAAAACGGCAATCCTCTTTATGTCCTGCCCTGGTATCTGGTGATTGGCGAGAGCGGTTCGGGCAAAACAACGTCTTTAAACAGCGCGAGACTGGCAACCCCTTTTGTGGATCTTGGCAAGACAGCCGGCATATCGGGAACGCAAAACTGCGAATGGTGGTTTCTGGAACAGGCCATTGTCATCGATACTGCCGGCAGATACTGTATCCCGGTAAACGGGGAGCCCGACAGTCAGGAGTGGCAGAATTTTCTGTCGCTCCTGGTGAAATACCGTAAAAAAGAACCCCTTAACGGGCTCATAGTGACCATTGCCGCCGACAAACTTCTGAACGCCGGGCAACATGCGATTGAAGATGAGGGGCGCATGATGCGGCGGCGGATTGATGAATTAATGAGGGTCCTGCGGGTCAAATTTCCTGTGTACGTGCTGGTGACGAAGTGTGATTTGATTCAGGGGATCAACAGGTTTTGCGAGCAGCTTCCCGTCGAAAGCCTGACTCAGCCCATGGGTATGATCAATCAGAATTTGTCAGCCGATACCCCTGCTTTTCTGGAGAACACCATCCAGACCGTCAGCAAACGTCTGAGAAACATGCGGATGCTGATTCTTCATCATCTCGACGCAAAGCATGTCGATCCGCCCCTTTTCTTTTTCCCCGAAGAGTTCGATGATATAAAACAGGGATTATCCACATTTGTAAAAACAACATTCGGTGTAAATCCCTACCAGGAGACGCCTGTTTTGCGGGGACTGTTTTTCAGCAGCGGCCGGCAGAACGGAAATCCCGTGTCTCATTTTTCTAGGAATTTGGGGTTTACGGCGCCTCAGGAAAATTTGCCGGGTACAGCCAAAGGATTATTTCTGCATGATTTCTTTGCGAAGGTACTGCCTAAAGACCGCCGTCTGCTGGCCCCGACGAGGAGATCCATAGAATGGAGCATTCTGACCGGCAACCTTGGTTTAAGCGCGTGGGCTGTGTTTTGTGTCGCCCTTTGCGGCCTGCTGAGTTTTTCGTTTGTTAAAAATTTACACACCATTGGCGGCATATCGAAGGAGTTTCAAAAATTGCCCGTGCTGCAGGGTGAGTATTTGTCAGATCTGACGGCTCTGGATCGTTTCCGCGAGGGAATCATCCGGATCGAAAATCAGAATAAAAGCTGGTGGATGCCCCGCTTCGGTCTGCGCGAGAGCATCCGCGTGGAGCGTGAGCTGAAAAAGCATTATTGCAGACAGTATCAATCACGTTTCCTGGGACCTTTTGATCAAAACTTGATGCAGAATATTCAGGCATTTGATTTTACCTCATCCGATCCTGTTTATGCACAATACATGGTACATCTTGTCCGAAGGATCAACATTCTCAGGGACGCTCCATATTCTTCAAACATCAAACGTCTGAGTGAAAAGCCGCATCCGCATTACATTGCCATGCATGACCACGATCCTGTAGATCATCCGGAAACAAAGAAGGTTATCAATAGCCAGAATTTTTATTACCTGGCCTGGCGGGAAGATTCCGATCAGATGCAAAAAGAAATTGCCGGACTTGAGGATGCCGTAAAATCCCTTTATGGACGCCGGAACGGAAACCTTCAGTGGATGCTTGCGCTGACCGATTTGTACAGTGGTATTGCGCCGATTACGCTCAATGACTTCTGGGGAGGTGGTCAACAGGCTTCTGAGGATAGACGGGTTGAGCCGTGTTTTACCCGCACGGGCAGGGAAGTGATTGAACGTTTCTTCACGGAATTGTCTCAAGCTTACCCGGACGCGCCATCATTAACCACCAATAAAAACCTGTTTGACGAAAAGTACCGGATGCTTTGTTTTGAAGCCTGGCGATATTTTGCTGATGGATTTTCCAAAGGGATGGAACGCCTGAATACCCCGGCTGAATGGGACAGGATGGCGAGTGACATGGCGGGCAATGGCGGCGGCCCTTACCGGGCGCTGATCGATAAGATCACCGTTCAGCTTGAACCCCTGTACAGGGGGGGGACGACTCCAATCTGGCTGTCCCAGATTGTCCGTTATCAAACGGTCAGGGTTCAGGGCAGGGCACGCCAGGCAGGTATTTTAAAGACCATGAAGGAATCTGTTAGAAAAACGGCAATGTCCGTCGAAAAGTCAACCGGTCATAATGCCGGTGTTGAGACGCTGGAAAACCGGAAAGAAGCCGCTCAGGCTTATGCGGATTATCACAATGCATTGAAAAACATCGAGACAGCCACAACCTCAGGGAAATCCGCTTTTGAAATCGCCAGGCAAACTTTCAATGATGATCCGGCTGTCAGCAAATCGCCTTTCCATTCGGGCTATAAAGCAATTGATCGCCTGAAAAGGGGAATTGGCGGCGGCAATGATGTGGATGCGACAGTTGCAAGCTTAATATCCGGTCCCTTTGATTTTCTCTGGTTATTTGTGTGCAACCGGACGGCCGCGCAGCTGGAAAGCCAGTGGGGCGAACAGGTGCTGGCGCCGACCATGGGCATGAACAGTCAGCAGATGATGCCTTTTCTGGTGGGGCCTGACGGTCTGGTGTGGAAATATGTCAGAGATTATGCGGCGCCGTTTTTGAACAGGAATGAGAAGACCGGGTATTATCCAAAGGAAGTATTGGGTGGTACGGTCATGCTCGGCAAATCATTCTACAATTTTTTAAACAAAGGCGCCCGGGCACAGGCCACAAAGCAGGTCCAGCAGAAAAATTATAATGTGGAGATTAACGGGCTGCCGACGGCCGCCAACCCGGATGCCAGCCTGCAGCCTCATGGCACGCGGCTGGAGCTTCAATGCGGACCGACAGCACAGGTTTTGCAGAACAACAATTACCCGGTAAACAAGACCTTTTACTGGTCGCCTGAATTATGCAGCGATGTGATTTTGAACATTGAAGTCAGTGATCTGGTTCTGTCCAGACGCTACTCAGGCCCCCGGGCATTTCCGGACTTCCTGAGAGATTTCAGGGGTGGCAGGCGGGTGTTTCACGCACGTGAGTTTCCCGGTGATAAAGATTCTTTGGAACGGCTGAAAATAAAATTTATAAAAGTTGCCTATCAGTTCATCGGCAACATGCCGGTAGTACAGACCGTGGAAGCCATGCCTGTCGCATTGCCGGGGAGCATTGGAAAATGATGAATTCATCAAGCAGTTCAAGTTGGCGCTTTTTTGCCGTCGGCAAGCACCCTGTGGCGAAGGATTTCCTGAAGCTGGGAGAAAGCACCCCCCTGGTGAATGATTTGTCAGCTATGCTGAAAACAGCCTATTCCACGCTGACATCCAAATCCAATAGCGCGCCCGGTTTCAGTTCCTGGCGCTTCTGGTCAAAGGGCTCAGGAAAGGATTCCCTGATATGCGGCATCGTTCGTGACAGTTCCGATAAAATGGGCAGGCCCTATCCCTTCCTGATCATCGGCAGCGGCCAGCTGAAAGATTGGGAGCTTCAATGGGACCTTCTTCCCTTTGCATGCGAGAACACCTGGTGCCAGTTTGAATACCTGTCAACGCAGAATTTTGACCATGTAAAAAAACTGGAAGAGGAGTTGGCCAATATCAGGCCGCCATCCGGTCAATGGTCCGAGCATTCCGACAGGCGAAAAAGCCTTAATCAGATCGGCTCACCACTCGACCCTTTTGCCTCATTTCTGGATTTAAGTAAATTAACAAAACAGGTGGCCGATTTATCGCATCAACTGGAATATTTTGTCAGCCTTGATCGCGGGCCATGCCATGATAAGATTCTTCAGGTCGGCTTGTGGCATCATCTTTTCAG
>CAZXIP010000079.1:0-8054 GCA_964640755.1 uncultured Smithella sp.
ATCGGGCTTGTCATGTTCTTGCGGTAATTTTCGCGAAGAATAAGAATATCCGCCAGAATGTCCAGAAGATCGGTGTAATGAGGATTGGTTGCCTTGTAATCCTCAATTGTTTTTAAAGTGTTTCGCAGTTTTTCAGCCATAAATCGTTGTCCTCCATATTCCACATTTGCCAACTTTATCATTCCCGAGCGGCACTGTGAGTAAGATAACAACGGCAGCACCGAATGCAAATGATTTTTACCTTATCTGCTTTCCTCAGCATCTTCAAGAAATATTTATTTTAATGTATGTTGCTGGAATATCAGAAGAAAATAAAAGTGATCACCACGAACAACGTAATCAGAATCGGAATCGAATATTTAAACATATAACCAAAGAAGCTTGGCATTTTGATCCCGGCCTCTTCCGCAATTGATTTCACCATGAAATTCGGGGCGTTGCCGATATATGTATTGGCGCCCATAAAAACCGCTCCCGCCGAAATTGCCGCCAGATAGGGTATTTTTTCGACAATAAGCGCGGAAACCGCCTGTGCTTCAGGAACACCGGGGTAAAATTTGCCCAGCGCACTGTTGAAGAAGGTCAGATAAGTCGGGGCGTTGTCCAGAAAACTGGACAACGAACCCGTTGCCCAAAAATAATGAGCTGGCGTGTGGATGGATTTGATCAGCAGCGCCAGCGCACCTTGCTCACCCGCTTTCAGTATCGCTAAAGCAGGAATGATTGTGATAAAGATACCGGCAAAAAGGTAAGCCACTTCGAGTATCGGCGCCCAGCTGAATTCGTTGCCTTTTCGCACTTCCACTTTTGTAAAAACCAGAGATAAGACGCCCATTACAATCAGAATAGCGTCTTTGATCAAGTTTTCTGCCGTTTGGTGAATCCCGAAAAGATTGACTTCACCCAGTTTAACCGTTCCGCTGAACAAAACGGCGGCGATGATGCCGGCAAGAAACATAAAGTTATAAGATCCCTCAATTCTCAAAGGCTCCGATTCTGTATCAGGAGCGTCGGGTTTGCTTTCTTTTTTATAATAGTATGAATCCATGATGAAATAGAGAACCAGCAGAATCACACTGGCAAATGCCATTTCCGGCAAAATATGCATTGTCCAGAAGAACGGAACGCCATGCAGAAAGCCCAGGAACAGTGGTGGATCACCCAGCGGAGTCAGCGCGCCGCCGATATTGCTGACCAGAAAAATAAAAAACACAATGGTGTGGACCTTATGCACACGCCATGCATTGGATCGCAGGATCGGCCGGATCAGCAGCATGGAGGCACCGGTCGTGCCAATGACAGACGCCAGAAGCGTTCCGATCAGCAGAATTACCGTATTAACCTTGGGTGTGCCTTTTAAAGATCCCCTCACGTAAATTCCGCCCGAAACGGTGAATAATGCCCAGAGCAGCAGGATAAACGGGATGTAGTCAATGATGATAATATGGGCAATTTCATGCGCCGCGATTTCTTGAAAAAAATACAAAAACGGCACAGCAAAAGACACCGCCCAGAAAGCGGAAACCTTCGGAAAATGATAATGCCAGAAATGAGGCACGAATAACGGCATCAGCGCAATAGAAAGAAGAATTCCCGCAAATGGCAAAATTGACCAGAGAGGCAGCCGAACTCCCAGATTTGTTGATTCATCTGCGGCAAAGCACTCAAAAGACGCGAACAGCAGGAAAAATACAATAAAGAACAGAACATTGAAAGACCGTTTCATCCGGTTTTATCTGTCTCCATTAGAATGATTACGAAAATAAATTGTTTGAGTAGGATACGCAAACTCAATACCCTCCTCATGGATGCGGCGAAAGATCTCCAGGTTAATTTTTTCCTGAACATCCATGTACCGATTGAAATCCGGACTTGCTACAAAATAGACCACTTCATAAACAAGCGATGCGTCGCCGTATTCTTTGAAATGAACACGGTCAAGGCGGACACTATCCTGTTTTTCGATGATATCCGTCACCATTTCCTTGATCAATCTGAGCTTCTCCAGCGATGTCTGATAAACAACACCGAATTTAAAAACAATGCGGCGCTCATCCATCCGCTTGTAGTTGTGGATGCGGCTCTTCAGGAGATCATTGTTCGAAAAAATGAGCTGCTCACCGTTCAGGCTGCGGATCCGGGTGGTCTTTAGACCGATATGCTCGACTGTTCCTGAAAGCGTATCCACAACAACAAAATCGCCGATGACAAAAGGTTTATCCAGCACAATGGATAAAGAAGCCAGAAGATCGCCCAGAATATTCTGAACAGCCAAAGCCACGGCAATTCCACCAATGCCCAGCCCAGCAACCAGGCCGGTTATATTGACGCCCAGATTATCCAGAATCAGCAGGAGAACAATTACCCACAAAATCAGTTTCGCTACAAATCCGAGAAAGGTGATCGTTGTAGCGCTTGATGTATCCTGATCCATTTTTTTTTGAACGGCCCTGCCCAATACAAAAGAAATTCCGGAACCGGCCCACAGACCGCCCTGCAAAATCAGAATCAGAACGATCGCTTTCTGCCATAATGCGTAAACGGAAGGTTTGAAAACAATCGCGGAGGATGCAATATAAGCAGATGCCAAAAGCAGAATTATAAATTTTGTCTGCCCCAGCATATGGACAATCAGGTCATCCACCTGATTGTCGGTTGCCGCCGCCACTTTGCCGAGTTTATATATGGCAGCCTTCTGAATAATCTTCAGGAACGTGAAAACGGCAAGCAGGATACCGGCGGCAATCAACCAGCTCTGAAGGGTGTTTCCCAAATAAACTTCTTCTAAAAAAATCATGATTTTTCCTTCATGCCTCATCGATCAATCATGTTATAATTTTCAGAGATTTCCCGATCGTTTAGGCGGCAGACATGACCTACTTTTCCGGAATGACTAAAACGGGCAGCAGCGCCGTATCAATTATACTTACATCATCGCTGTCAAAAAGCGCTGAATAAAGCTTGCTGCGGTGTTTATGTCCAACCATGATCAGATCAATCTGATGATCCTGAGCGTATCGGACGATTTCTTCCGCTGTATTGCCTTTGGAGACGGCGTAGACAACGTCCAGATTATCCAGCAGGGATTCGGGCACGGTTTGCCTTACCCTCAGGGCCACGGCGTCTTCACGGTCCGTCGGGTGACGATATCCGGCCTGCGGATCATTGACATACACAATGTGAATCCGGCTGTTGAACAGCCTGGCAAATTCCAAAGCGTAAATGATGGATGTGATGTTCTCATCGTTGAGATTTATCGCGTATAAGATATTTCTGTATGCTTTCATAAAGAAAACCTTTCCATAGATGGAGTTGAATTATATATCATCAACCATTGATGTCAACCTTTTCCGGTAAATACCTTTTTATCCGCTTCGAAACCGGAGCTACAATGAGGATGTGCGATACTCCGAAAGCACCCTTGTTGACATAAAGCATTTGTATGACTATAATGTCTTTAACGTTATCTAATTGGAATCATCAACATGGACATTGCTGCGATTTATCATTCCGAGATCTTTAAATTTGTAATTTTACCGGCCTTGATTTTTATGGCCCGCATCTGCGATGTGACGCTCGATACGCTTCGCATTATTTATGTATCGCGCGGAATGAAGTTTGCCGCGCCGATAATCGGTTTCTTTGAAGTGTTGATCTGGCTCCTGGCGATCAGCCAGATTTTTCAAAACCTGTCGAATACGGTTTGTTATATCGCTTACGCAGGCGGTTTCGCGATGGGCAACTTCATCGGGATCATCCTGGAAGAAAAAATGGCCATCGGCACGGTTGTCATCCGCATCATCACCCAGAAAGATGCCCTGCAACTCATTGAAGTTCTGAAGACGAACAGGTATGGCATTACACACGTAGACGCCCAGGGTGTCATGGGACCTGTAAAAATCATTTTTACCATCGTGAAAAGAAAAGACGTTGAGCGAGTGCTTGAAATCGTCAGAACGTGCAATCCGCAGGCGTTTTTCACGATTGAAGACGTTCGCTCTGTCCGAAAGGGCGTCTACCCGCTGACGGCTACAAGGAGCAAAAAACACGGGCCATCAGCCGCAAGATAACGGCTTTTTCATTCCCGGATCCTTTTTTTCAATTCCCTGATCAGGTGGTGGAGCCAATCGCCGGCATCGGCCACGATGGCGACATCCGCCATTTTCATCATGGTCGCCTGAGGGTTTTTGTTGATCGCAACGATGAAGTCCGCTTCCCCCAGTCCGGCCGTATGCTGAATGGCGCCGCTGATGCCAAAAGAAAACAGTATTTTCGGCTTGATATGTTTTCCCGCCTGGCCGACCAGCGAATCATGTCCGGCCCAGCCGGCGTAAACCACGGGCCTCGTCGCACCGACATCTCCGCCTAAAAGTCCGGCCAGTTCATCGAGCTTTTTAAAATTGTTTTTATTGCCCATGCCGCGGCCGCCACAGACAATCACCGATGCGTTTTCGATGGTGTGTCCGCGCTGTGCCGCCCGTTCATACTCCACCAGCCGGATCCTCGAGGCGGGAAGATCGGCAGGCAGCGGCAGACGCTCCACGATAGCGGTTCTTTCATGGTTGTGCGGAATCTCCTTGAAGGTGCCGGGGCGAACCGTGGCCATCTGCGGACGGTGACGTTCCGTAACAATTTCCGCCAGCATATTGCCGCCGAATGAAGGAGCAACCTGCACCAGCAGTCCCTCAGTCGTGACGTCCAAGCCGACGCAATCGGCGGACAGCCCCGTCTGCAGGCGTTTGGCCAGCCGCGGCGCGAATTCCCGGCCAAAATCCGTCGCGCCGATCAGAATAATGTCCGGATCTCTTTCCCTGGCCAGTTTTTCAATCAGCGCCAGGTAGTTCTCGGTGCTGTAGCTGGTGAGGGACGGATGGTCGATGGCCAGCACACGATCCGCGCCGTGCGCGGTGTATTCCATAATCCATTCTTCAATATCATGGCCGAACAAAACCGCGCATACTTCCGCTTTCAGGGTGCGAGAAAGATCAACCGCCCTGGAAAGCAGCTGCAGGGTCACCCGGTTTTGGTAGTAATTGCGGTAATCGCCAAATACCCAGATACTTTTTTGTTTGTTCGTCATGATTAGATCCGTGTCTGCCTGTTGCCGTCGTTACTTTTTTGCCTCGATGGATTTGCCGATCGCCGCGCCGATTTTTCTTTCATACCGGTCCAGAAATTCATTTGCCGCCCTGGCCGCCGCTCCCGTGATGACCACATTTTCCTTTTGCGCCTTGCGGACAAAAACTTTGCGCACCCTGGTTCGGGATCCCTGCCCTGCAAGATCTGCAGATGAAATACCCAGTTTTTCTGAATTCAGAACGGAGATGCCGGCCCGTGTAAAAGCTTTGTCCAATCCGGAAAACGATGCGTAACGCGGCTGATATCTTTCCATGGAGACCGTCACCAGTGCCGGCAATTCCATCTCCAGTGTTTCCCGGAAATGATCCACCAGGCGGCGAACCCGCATCGTTTTGTTGTTTACCTCGATATTTTCCGCGTAGGCTGCCGCCGGCAGATTCAGCTCCTCCGCCAGCTGCGGGCCGACCTGAGCCGTTTCGCTGTCCGAGGTATAAGCGCCGCACAGAATCAAATCAAAGGAAGGGCATTTTTTTCTAATCGCAGTCGCCAGAATAAAAGAGGTTGCATAGGTATCGGCGCCAGCCAGCATTCTGTCACAGATCAGAACACCGCGGTCCGCTCCCATCGCAAGCGCTTCACGCAGAACTTCTTCCGCCGCGGGCGGACCCATGGTCACGACCGTAATGGACGCTCCCTGGCTTTCCTTGATCTGCAGGGCCGCTTCCACCGCGTGTTTGCAGGCGGGATTCATCATTCCCGCCGCCAGATCTCTTCTTAACGTTCCGGATTTTTCATCCCACGGCAGTTCGGTGACCATTGGCACCTGCTTGATACACACCACAATATTCAGCATAGGTTTTCACATCATCGATTGAGACAGTATGGCCCGGGCAATGACCATTCGCTGGATTTCGCTCGTGCCTTCATAAATTTCCGTGACCTTGGCGTCACGGAAATAACGTTCCACGTCATATTCCTTGCTGTATCCGTAGCCGCCGTGAATCTGGACAGCCAGTCCCGTCACCTTGGAGGCTACGGAGCTGCAGTACAGTTTGGCCATTGATGCTTCACAACCAAACGGCGCCCCCGCGTCCTTGAGTTCGCAGGCGCGGTACAAAAGCAGGCGGGCCGCCATGATTTCCGTTGCCATATCGGCAATATAATTCTGAATCGTCTGCTGGGAAGCTATGGGCCGTTTAAACTGCTGTCTTTCCCTGGCGTATTTCACCGCGGCTTCCATGGCTCCCTGCGCAATTCCCAGGGCCTGGGCGGCCACACCGATTCGACCGTTGTCCAAAGTCGCAAGACCAATCTTCATGCCATCACCGAGTTTGCCCAGAAGGTTTGCTTCCGGCACGCGACAGTCTTCGAAAAACAGGGATGAAACGGGGTTGGCGCGCATGCCGCAAAGGTCTTCCAGTTCACCGCGCAAAAAACCCGGAAATTTACTTTCAACAATAAAGACAGAGCTTTGCAGTTTATTTTCAGGTAAAGACGTCAATGCGAAAATTAAAGCGACATCGCAGACTCCGCCATTGGTAACAAATATTTTCGTACCGTTTAAAATGTAATCCAAGCCGCTTTTCACGGCTGTCATTTCGACACTGCCCGCATCCGAACCGGCGTTGGCTTCGGTGAGACTGAACGCACCGATCACGTCTCCCGAGGCCAATTGAGGCAGATAGGTTTCCTTCTGGGTGGAATTGGCAAATTGCAGGAAAGGATAAACTGCCACGCCGTTATGAACGGTCACACACAAACCAACCGCGGCGCACACGCGCGACAATTCCTCCACCACGATGGCGGTGCTGATGGAATCAAGGGCCGCGCCGCCGTATTCCTCAGGCACCTGCAGGCCAAAATAGTTGAGGGCCTTCATCTTGTTGATGGCATCACGGGGGAAAATCCGCTGCTGGTCAATTTCGGCAGCAATTGGCGCCAGTTCCGTCTCGGCAAAATGCCGGGCGGAGTTGCGGATCAGTTTATGTTTTATACACGGGTTAAATTGCAAATTCATCTCCTAGTGCAGGCACACAATGCGTGCCCTCATGCAACCTTAAGGTGTTCACGTTGAGCGTCGCATCCCTATATTAATGATACGATAAAGAAATTTCATCTGGCATATAGGTAAAAGATACGGTAAAGTCAATCAAAGATTCACATTTGCCGTAAAGGCCTTCACATGACCGTTTAGATTATGGGGTGCGCCCTACCCGCCGATTTTGCTTCTCATTTCAGCCAGCTTTTCTTTATCCAGATAGTATTTGCCGTCGGGGGTTTTGACAACCAGCTGGTCGGAAATCAGCAGATGAAGGGCTTTGGGCCTCAGGTTGCCCGTGCCTACACGAAAAAAATTCTTCCGTTCATCCTGCAGCTTAATCGCCTTGCTGGCCTTGAAGGCCCCTGCCTCTTCCATTTCGGCGATCATTTTGAAGCACACCCGCTGCAGACCAAGTCCGGTAAAATACATGGCCGCAAAAACAAAAACAATAAAAGCTACAACCAGTAAAATGATCTGTAAATAGATGGGCATTTATTTGAAAGTCCCCTGTCGTTTTCCACAAACACAATTTCTTTTGACGTAATTTCATACAATTCATAAACCGGTTTGTCAACCGGACATACGGGTTCGATAAAAACAAACATCATTTAACGAGAATTGAATAAGAGATGCTACTCACCGGACTGATACATTTTTTCAATGATGTTTTTGTATTGTTCGGCAATGGATTTGCGTTTGACTTTCATGGTCGGCGTGACTTCGCCGTCCTCTGTGTAAAGTTTTTTATCCAGCAGGCGGAACTTTCGGATGTTTTCCACGCGGGCAATCTGCTTGTTGACTTTTTCCACTTCGTCGGAAATCAGCTTGATGACTTCCTCTGTACGGGTGAGACTGGCGAATGTGGTGTACTGAACTTTTTGATCCTGCGCGTATTTGACAACATTTTCCTCATCAATGACAATCAGCGCGGTGA
>CAZXIP010000080.1:0-8033 GCA_964640755.1 uncultured Smithella sp.
CTTCTGGAAAAGTACAATGTGGCGCCGCAAAAGGCGGTTATCATCGGAGACGGAATCAATGATGTCGCTGTGGCTAAAAATGCGGGGATTCTTTCCTGCGCGTATCTGAACGGACTGGGCGACAGAAATGCGCTTTTGAAAATGGAAGCTGATTTCTATTGCGAGAGCCTCCTGGAAATCAACACGCTGTTTCAATGATCATGATAAAAAAAATTGGGCACACCATAAGAAAATATCATCTGCTTCAGAAGGGCGACACCGTTGTGGTTGCCCTGTCGGGAGGGGCGGATTCCTGTGCGCTTTTGTGGTGCCTTGTGCGGCTTTCGGATGAGTATGGGTTAAAACTGGTTGGCGCTCATTTCAATCATGGAATGCGTCAGGAGCAATCCGACGGGGACGAAGTTTTCTGCCGTTCTCTGGCACAGAAATTCGGCGTGGATTTTTTAACTCAGAAGATGCTCGATCCGTCCATTCCCAAGGGCGTGTCACCGGAGGACTATTTCCGACGCGAAAGATATCGTTTTCTGGACCGGGTCGCTGCGGATTGCAAAGCGAACAAAATAGCGCTGGGCCATCACATGCAGGATCAGGCGGAGACCGTTCTGCTGAATATCTTGCGAGGCAGCGGCCTGGATGGACTCAAGGGGTTTCTGCCGATGCGGGACGCTAAATACATCCGTCCCCTGATCGGCGTGACACGGCAGGATATTATTGTCACGCTCAATGAAGCCGGCATTGACTTTCGCGAAGACAGTACCAACAGCAGCTATGCGTATTTGCGCAACCGCCTGCGCGGTGAACTGATCCCGCTTCTGCAAACAAAATATAATCCCCGGATTGAAGAAAACCTGGCACGCATGGCGGAAATTGTCCGCCGCGACGATGACTGGATCAGCGGGTATGTGGACTCGATTCTCACATCGCCCCGGATTCAATATGAGAAGAACGAGGTGTCATTTTCTGCCGAATATTTTAAATCACTCCACGAGGCTCTGGGTTTCCGCCTTGTCAAAGCCCTTCTTGAAGGTCTTTCGCCGGAAGGCAGGGGTTTTTCATCGTCCCATATTCAGGCGGTCGTCGATCTGGTGATAAACAGCCCGTCCGGAAAAATCATTACATTGCCGTATTGCCTCAGAGCGCAAAAAGAGTATGACCGTGTTGTTCTCCACTCCAACATTCAGGCGAGAACGATGGATTACGAATATCCGTTGACGGTTCCGGGAATGATTGATTTAAAAGAAAGGAAGATTACATTATCTGCAATAAGAGGTGAGCCAAAAGACATAGATTTTAACCGTGTTGACAGGGTTTACTTTGATGAGGACAAAATCACAGAGCCCCTGCTGATCAGGAACCGCAGAAGAGGTGACTGGTTTGAGCCGCTGGGAACAAATGGATCGCAGAAAATCAAGAAGCTTTTTATTGACCGGAAAGTGCCGGGCAAAGAACGGGAGAGCATTGCGCTGGTTGCTGACAAGAATTCTGTAATCTGGATTGAAAACATGCATATAAGCGAAAGAGTTAAAGTAACACATGAGACAAAAAATGTTTTAATTCTGGAGATCCGGACTCTTTGATGATGGATGAACGTCCAAGAAAATATTTGAGTTAAATTGGATAGTATTATAAAGATTACAAATACAATTAATTTTAAGGAGAAAGATATTGAATCAGTTTCAAAAAAATACAGCACTTGTCCTGACAGTGCTTCTGGTTTTTTTACTGGTCTGGCAGCTGTTTAATCAGCAGAAGCCAAGCTCAAAAGATATTAATTATACGGACATGTTGACCCATCTGAGCAGTGGGGAGATCACAGAAGTTACGATCCAGGGGGATGCTGTTACCGGAAAACTGGCAAGTGGAAACACGTTCAGAACCTACGCCCCTAAAGATGACGGGCTGGTTGCCATGTTCAGGGCGAAAAATGTGAAAATTACGGCCAAGCCGATCGAGGAAAATCCATGGTATATGATCTTTATTTCCTGGTTTCCCATGCTTCTGCTGATCGGCGTGTGGATATTTTTTATGCGGCAGATGCAGTCGGGCGGGGGAAAAGCCATGTCTTTCGGCAAAAGCAGGGCACGACTGATTACCGACAAATCCAAAAAAGTTACATTTGCCGATGTGGCAGGAATCAATGAAGCCAAGGCTGAGCTTGAAGAAGTGATCGACTTTTTAAAAGACCCGAAAAAATACACCCGGCTGGGCGGCCGAATCCCCAAGGGCCTATTGCTGGTGGGGCCTCCCGGAACGGGTAAAACGCTTCTGGCGCGCGCAATAGCCGGCGAAGCCGATGTACCGTTTCTGAGCATCAGCGGTTCTGATTTTGTGGAGATGTTTGTCGGTGTCGGTGCCTCACGTGTAAGGGATTTGTTCAGTCAGGCCAAGAAAAACGCTCCCTGCATTATTTTTATCGATGAAATTGATGCCGTGGGACGGCACAGAGGCGCGGGTTTGGGAGGCGGCCATGACGAACGGGAACAGACCCTGAACCAGCTGCTGGTGGAAATGGACGGCTTTGAGTCCAATGAAGGCGTGATTCTGGTTTCGGCGACCAACCGTCCCGATGTTCTGGATCCGGCGCTTTTACGGCCGGGACGTTTTGACCGACAGGTTGTTGTTCCGCTGCCGGATGTGAAAGGCAGGGAGAAAATATTTGAAGTGCATGCAAGAAAGCTCCCTGTCGCGGATGATGTTGATTATGCGGTTTTGTCACGGGGAACGCCCGGTGCATCAGGCGCCGATATCGAGAATCTGGTCAATGAAGGAGCATTGAACGCGGCCCGTTTGAATAAAGAGAAAGTCAATATGGCCGATTTCGAATTTGCCAAGGACAAGATTTTAATGGGTACGGAAAGAAGAAGCATGGTCATCAGCGACATGGAAAAACGCAATACGGCTTATCATGAAGCCGGCCACACCCTGATTGCACGCATGATTCCCGGAACCGATCCCATCCACAAGGTGACGATTATCCCCCGCGGCAGAGCCCTGGGATTAACCCAGCAGCTGCCGATTGATGAGAAACATACCTATCCCAGCAAATACCTGGAAGGGAATATCGCAGTATTGCTGGGCGGACGGGCGGCAGAAGAACTGGTTCTGAATGATTTTACCACCGGTGCAGGCAACGATATTGAAAGAGCCACTAATCTTGCCCGGAAAATGGTTTGTGAATGGGGCATGAGTGAAAAAATGGGCCCGCTCAGTTACGGAAAGAAAGAAGAACAAATCTTTCTGGGACGCGAATTTGCAACGCATAAGGATTACAGCGAAGACACGGCCAGGAAAATCGATGAGGAAGTTGTATCCATCGTTCAACGCAACTACGACAGGGCCAAGTCCCTTCTGCAAAAACATATAGACATTCTGCACAGTCTCTCGAAGGAACTGCTGGAGAAGGAGGTTCTGAACAGCACCGAAATCGATGCGATCATCGGCAGCGCCTTGCCGGCCAGCCATGCGACGCCCACTGATTAAGCGATTTCTGTGTTGCCGATCTGAACCGGTTGATCGGCCAATAGCAGGCGCGAGGGTCTTTTTTATCGATCATTGGGAACATGACAAGGATTATTCCTTCAACATCCATACATTGTGGATTCCCCTGTTTAATATACGGTGTAAAATTTGAAATCGGTTAAGATTAAAAATTCTGATGAAGCAATTGGAATTCTTCAGAAAATAGGCGTTGATCCCTACGGTATCCGCGCGATGGAACCTAAAACACGCCATGTGAACATCCTTCTTGCCGGGCAATCCTGCCGGGTGGCCAATATCCTCAAACAGGAAATGCTGTCACTGGGCGCCGATGCGGCGGTTGCCCGGGGCAGTGTCGCCTGTTCCATCGACCAGACGGATGTTCTGCTTATGGGAACCGTCAAGCAGATTCGCTCTCTTGCTGCAAAAATCGAAAAACAGCCATTCGGATTGAACGGGATTGCCCTGGAGCTTCTGGAGCTTCTGGACAGTGATGAACGGAAACGCCATGTTCTGAAAACATCGAAGCGGGAGATTGTCCTCGGTGACAAAACCCTGATTATGGGCATTTTAAATGTTACCCCGGATTCGTTTTCCGATGGCAGCTTTTATTTTGATCGCCAAAAAGCCGTTGAAAGAGGGTTGCAAATGGCTGAGGAAGGTGCAGACATCATCGATGTCGGCGGAGAATCATCCAGGCCCGGAGCCGCATCCGTCACCACGCGGCAGGAAATGGCCAGGGTGGTCCCCGTTGTTGAAAGCTTGTCGGGAAAGCTGAATATTCCCATATCCGTGGATACGACAAAATCGCCGGTCGCACAAAAAGCACTGGCAGCCGGCGCCGAAATGATTAATGACATCAGCGCGCTTTCAGGCGATAAAAAGATGGCCTTAGTTGTCCGCAAAGCCGGTGCGGCGGTGGTACTCATGCACATGAGGGGAAAACCCGCTGACATGCAGACGGGTGATCTTGCCTATGACAATTTAATGGAAGAAATTACCGTTTATCTGAAAAACCGCTGCACCAAAGCGCTGGCGGCGGGAATAGAAAGAGACCGGATCGTAATAGACCCGGGGATCGGTTTTGGCAAAACCTACGAGGATAATTGTAAAATTATAAATAAACTGGAAGAGTTGAAAGCATTGGGTCTGCCCGTGATGATCGGGACATCCCGCAAGGCTTTTATCGGAAACGTGACGGGCGGAAACCCTTCGGAAAGAATGGAAGGAACAGCCGCGACAGTTGCCTTATCCATCATGAACGGCTGCCATATTGTGCGGGTTCATGATGTGGCTGTAATGAAGAAAGTTGCGGCAATGGCGGACGCGATTGTTCACGCATAGAGGGGATTGATGATATACGGTGTGGGCATTGATCTGGTTGAAAATGACCGGATAGAGAAAATCATTCAAAAGTGGGACGCAAAGTTTTTATGCCGTGTTTTTTCCGACAGGGAAATTGAATATTGCGGAAGGCATGCTCAGGCGCATATTCATTACGGAGCGCGGTTTGCCGTAAAAGAGGCATTCCTCAAAGCGATCGGCATCGGCCTGGGCAGGGGAGTGAAGCTGCAGGAAATTGAAGTGGTCAACGAGCAAAGCGGTCAGCCGATGCTGAAGCTTTATGGCGGCGCGCTGGATTTCTTTCGGCAGGCCGGGATCCAGACAGCTTATCTGAGCATTACCCATACAAAAAAATATGCATCCGCAGTGGTTTTACTGGAAAAATAATTTTTTCATGATAAATTACAGATCATCCAATGAATGAAGATCATGTTCTTGTTGAATTTGAATCCAGAAGCGCGAAGCATACATTCTCCATCGGTTTTGCTGTCGGCCAAAAGGCAGGGGAAGGGGATGTGTTCGCGTTAACAGGCGAGCTGGGCGCCGGAAAGACCTGCTTTACGGGGGGATTGGCGCGTGGTCTCGGTGTCGGAGAAGAGTATGCGATTACCAGTCCGACCTTTACGTTGATTAACGAATACCCCGGACGATGCCGGCTCTACCATTTCGATCTTTATCGATTGAATCATTCAGCAGAACTGGATGATCTGGGCTATGAGGAATACATATCAGGGAAAGGCGTGGTCGTGATTGAATGGGCTGAGAAAATTGCAGAGGTTCTGCCTGCCGATACGGTATCGATCTTTTTCGGGTATGTAGATGAAAACAAGAGAATCATAGGGTTTGGCGGACCGGGAGCAAGAGTTCGTGAACTGGTTAAGGATATCTCAAGGGAGGATTAGACAATGGGGTTGGTGGTACAGAAATTCGGCGGAACATCCGTAGCAAACATTGAAAAGATCAGGAATGTGGCAACCAAGGCAATCCGCGAGAAGAATGCCGGTCATGATGTCATTGTTGTGCTCTCTGCCATGGCCGGGGAAACAAACAGGCTGATTGATCTGGCTCACAGCGCGTCTGAATCACCCGACGAAAGAGAATACGATTCGCTGATCTCAACAGGCGAACAGGTGACGATCACCCTGCTTTCCATTGTTTTGAATTCAATGGGGTACCGGGCACGATCCTTTCTGGGATTTCAGGTCAAAATATTGACGGATACAGCCTTCAAGAAAGCAAGGATATCCATGATCGATACCCATGCCATCGAGCAGGAACTGAAGAAAGGCTCGATTGTTGTCGTTGCGGGATTTCAGGGAGTGGATGAAGAGAACAACATCACCACCCTGGGCCGCGGCGGATCCGATACCAGTGCGGTGGCCCTGGCGGCAGCGCTTCATGCGGAACGGTGCGACATTTACACGGATGTTGACGGCGTTTACACAACCGATCCCAATATCTGCGCCAAAGCCAGAAGACTGGATAAAATTTCCTACGATGAAATGCTGGAAATGGCGATGACCGGCGCAAAAGTTTTGCAGCCGCGTTCTGTGGAAATGGCCAAGAAATACGATGTCCCGGTTTATGTAAAATCCAGTTTCACCGACGAAGGCGGAACACTTGTCACCAAGGAGGATAAAGAGATGGAAAGAGAAATACTGTCAGGAATCACCTACGACCGCGATCAGGCGAAGATTACCGTTGTTCATATTCCGGATAAGCCGGGAATCGCCGCAAGCCTGTTTACGCCTTTATCGGAGCGCAACATCAGTGTTGACATGATCATACAAAACGCCAGTTCAAAGGGATATACGGATCTGACCTTCACGGTTTCAAAAAAAGACATGAAAGAAGCACAGAAATGCGTTGAGGCAACGGCCAAAGATATCGGTGCCCAGAAAGTGGAAGTGGATGATGACGTGGCAAAAGTTTCGATCATTGGAGTCGGTATGGTCAGTCATTCCGGTGTTGCCGCGAAAATGTTCAAAACCATGGCGGATGAAGGCATTAATATTTTGATGATCAGCACATCGGAAATCAAAATATCCTGTGTCATCCAGAGAAAGTACACGGAACTGGCCATTACAGTTCTTCATGACGCGTTTCAGCTGGAAAAGAAACATAAATAGAAAATGGTATCCGATCGTCAGACAAGGGGAATGGCCGCGGTGTCCGTCATCTTAGCGGTTATTCCCTTTTTTTGTTATTTTTACACAGACCGGATGGATTCTGAATATCCGCTTTTCTCCTCTTTTGATTCTGAAAAGATTGCGATTGAAGTCATCGAAGGGAAAGCAACAATCGAAAGCCTTGAAACAACCGTAAAAGCCTTTGACGCATTTAAGGAATCGCAGGCATCGGAAGCAGCGGCAGGCGAAAACGGACAGGATGTAAACGGCGGCGGTAATAATAATTATCAGCCCCCGCAGAATGGAGAAATTAAATCACAGGCAGACCTGATGGCCGAGACAAATCGGACACGGGAAATGCTCGGACTGGAGGTAAACTAAATGGGCGCAGTACAAGCAAGATTAGATAATACAACCGAACCCCTCATTCTTTCAGATTCTTCAGATGTAAGAAATGAGAGTATAGCACAGAATGCACAACGTGCAACCCTTCTCGCGAAAGGGACAATAATGGCTAAAATAGCCGCAACAAGATTATGGACTCCCTGGATTGCGGTCAATGGCGTTGACGGATCAGCATATCCGAGAGGCATATTACTTGATGACGTACTTGCAGCCGATCTTGTCGCAGGAAATGTTGAAGATGTTCCTATTCTTGTCGGCAATGCCAGAGTGAATGAAGGCCTTGTCATTTTTGACGGCGATGCACTCACAGCAGATTCAGTTATTGGTGCTGCGACAATTCACGCAGTTACAGGCCGGGATGCTCTTATGCAGACGGCAGATATTAGACTCGAACTCGGAGTTGCAATTTCCGAACACGAGAATTCATAAGGAGGCATAGACAATGCAAACCCCCGGAACAGTTGATGTATATTCAAGATTCATGGACGAAGTTTTTGATGAAAAGGAAGTCGTCGCAGTTTCGACCGTATGGCAGCAGTTTTTCGGCAAACCGGCAAATGGCGGCAGCAGGACAATTTATAGCCCCGATTCCGATGTTATCGACATCGATATAATCAGGGCGAATGAGCGTATAGCGGCTCTTATTCACAGAGACACCGACAGTGAACATCTCAATCT